>JBILOD010000028.1:0-15511 GCA_044374645.1 Pseudobdellovibrionaceae bacterium
TGGATCATCAGGGATCGTGATAATCGCAAAAGCACGGGGTCGCTGACCGGCATCCATTCGCAACGATTCATTGTCCGTTTTAGTTAAAACGGGCTTATATTCATTCACAAAAATCTCTGGCTCCAATATCGGAAAAGCAATGTCTGGCACTTCACAGCTCTGTAGCCAGGCAAAAATTTCGTCGTTAGGATCGTCAAGCAATACAAAGCGACGCAAATCATTGAAACCAAGGATACCCTCTGGAAAATTAATGACATCCTCTTGCGCGATCTGAACTTTTCCAAATCGTGTCGTAGTGATAATCACAGTCCCTCCCCCTAAAAACCTTATTGCCCCTTGGACCTCATCCTTGGTTTCACTCCCAAGACAGCAAATACATAGATAAAATGTGACCTTTATTTCACAGGGAAACAAGATAAATCTAGACCTGAATTATTCAATGCATCAATAGAGATACCCAAGGACACGTTTTCCTCGGGCCGAAACTAAAACCTAAACTGTTTATTAAATGAAAAGACGAATCAGTTAACCTGATTGGTCTTCTTTTTTTAACATTCTTGAAATTGATCGGGTCATATCAGAAGTAGAACTTGCTGATTGCTGGTTCTGCTCTTGAATTGCCATATAAACTTCTTCCCGATGAATCTTTGTATCCTTCGGAGCCTCAATACCAAGTCGTACTTGTTTGCCTTTGATTTGCACAACACGAATCTTGATATGATCGTCGATGGCGATGCTCTCTCCTAGTTTCCGCGTCAACACTAACATGATTTCTCCTTCAACATCCAGGTCAAAGTCCTCGGATCGCTCAGATCACATCTCCACTGCAATTTTCTATCGAGAATCGCAACCGAGTGAGGATGACATCCTACTTATCGGCAACTCTAAGTGGAACTGTAGCTATTATTTCTATTTTAGAAAGTCAAGGAGACTTGGCTGGATCAATCGGCCAGACGTTTCGAGAGTGGCCTTTAGGGCAGAATCAGCACGATTGATATCGCTGACAAGCTGAAATACATCGGCATCTTCTAACTGTGAGGCGGTGCTCTTAGAATCAACAATTCCCTTCTGAAGGGCTTCTAGAGTGTTATTCAGGGCCATTACTCTTGCGCCCACTTGGGCACGCGCCACAGTAACTTGGTTAAAGGCCAGATCCAACTGATCTAAACTTTCCTGAATCCCAGGCTTATTGTCAGTTTTTAAAGAAATCACCAACTGCTGAAAAATATCAAACAGGTTCGCGCCGTCTTGGGCACTATACTCAGACGGCTCACCTTCTTCAACAGGGGCTCCCACGGATGCTAACCCACGCCCACCAGCACTCTTGCTATAGATTTGAGCTAATGGAGTCTGATTCGCTTTGCGCTCTGCTTCCTCTTGCTCGCGTAATTTAAGTTGCTCCAATTGACTGGCATCACGTGGTACTTCGGTAGTATCCACACTATCATTTATAGATCCTGTTCCCAAAAAGACTTTGTCCCCAGGAAGATTCATGGTGATGTAAGAATCTTTATTGACCTGTATTTTGATCTCGCCATTATCGCCCACATAATTGCCCTTGCTCGTAAAGGGAGCTTGATTGGTACGAAATCCTGCAAAAATATAGCGATCCCCCAATTTGCGATTGGCCACCTGAACGGTTTGACTGAGGAGCTGTTCCATTTCGGTGGCGACAACCCTTCTTGTGTCTTCGTTGGCAGACGCCTCACTAGCCTGCCCTAATGCCAATTCCTTGGCGCGCGTCAGTATTTCGCCGACTTCGCCTAATGATTGATCTGTGAAGTTTAAAAAATCACGAGAAAAATGAAGTGAGTTTATAAATTGTTTTTGTGTGCGTTCTTCAGTTTTGGCAGTGAGCACACGAGTGGCAGCTAACGGATCATCGGATGGCTTGTTGATACGTTTTTGAGTTGAACTCTGTTCCTGCAAATTATGCATTTCCAGTCGGTTTTTGCCGATGCTGGATTGCACTTGCTGAAGGGCCATCTTATCTGCAATTCTCATACGCTCATGCTACCTTTCTTATAAGCGTTTCAGACTCAGAACCGTATCGAACATCTCATCAGCGGTACGGATCAAACGGGCTGAGGCATCAAATCCCTTTTGGTATTCAATCATCTTGGTGGCTTCTTCATCTAAGCTGACCCCGCTGATGCTCTCTCGCAAATTCGTCAGCTGACCCAAAATATTCTTCTGTGCTTCAGACTCTTTCTGCGCTCTTTGAGTGAGCACGCCCACCTTACCAACCGAAGAGCGATAAAAATCATCCATGGTGGCAGTGCCATCCTCTAGGATCGCGCGATCCTGCAAACTCGCAATCACATTCGCCACCGTGTTATCGGCCACACCCTTCTCACGCATGGCAGTGACCACGCGATTCACATCCTTCTTCACCACATCCGAAATGTTTATCTGGGAAGCAGCCCCTTTTATATTCTGCAAGTCAGTAAAAAGCCCTTGGCCTTGTCGTCCAAGCAAATCGACCCCTTGCTGATGAATTTTGTTAACTTCACCAGCAAATGTATACGCGAGTCGATCCACGCTGTTTTTAAACTCTTCAATAGTCTGATCGCGAGTCTGAATAATGGCGCCAAGTTTACCACCCTTGATGGTTTCGGTGATGGAAGTCAATGGACCGGCCGGAGACTTATAATACACATCTACTCGATCACCGGTCCCTGACTGTTGCGCTTTAAGTTCCTGGCAGGAAAACCCTGACACCAAAACCGCGTTACGAGCAGCCGTGATGCTCAATTGTCCCGTTTCGTTCTCGGCCCAACTAATATCAATCTTTTCATTGAGCTTTTTGAGCAATACATCCCGTCGGTCACGCTCATCATTGGAAGGAATGCCCTGAATTTCAATGGTAGAGATTTTTTCATTGAGACTGGCGATCTCTTTTGTGATCTGATTGATCTCTTCAACGTGAGTTCGCACCTGCATATCGAGGTCCCCTTGGACGGCCACCAAATCCTTATTGACCCGCTGAAAGTCATTGGCCAAAACCTGTCCGCTCTCACGCACGAGGGTCCGTGTGGCTGAACTCTCAGGATAATTCGCCAATTCTCGAAAGGCGTTAAAAAACTCCCCCATATACTGACTGAGACCCTTATTCATCTGTTCATTGTACACTTGCTCCACTTGGGCCATGGCATCCGCGCGTGCCTCAAGAAATCCACTCTGCGCCCCTTCTTTCTGAATCTGTTTCTCTAAATAGGGATTATTGACACGAGTGACTTGAGCCGCTCGAGCTCCAGTTCCGATTTGGAGGCGCCCCTCCGTAATTGGCACATTCGATTGAATCTCAACACGCTGACGGGAATAGCCCTCCGTCGATTTGTTGGCAATGTTATGACCAACGGTGCTCAATGCGGTCTGGTTGTTCGCCATCGACCGCTTACCTGTATCCATCATGAGAGAAATCTTAGACATCCTGTCTCCCTTTCCCCTAGCACCTTTCATCGCGAAGATTCGTCATGAACCTTCTAATTTTTGTCAAAAAAACTTAGGCTTCTCGACTGATCAAATTTCCTGATTGCTCAGTGCCTTTATCCTTATAACCTTCACGCTTATAAGTTCCGGGGCCAGCCAAAGTCTCGCGCACATTATCCATGGCACCTTTCAAATGACTAAGGGCCGATTGCGCGTATTGTTCATTTTCTCTATTTAGCTCTGGAATCTTTTTAATCAAAATTTCAAGAGTCGCGTGCATGCTCCGCAATTTATCGGCTCGAGTACCACCAATCTTACGGGCTATTTCTAGCAATCTCGGTTGTGCTGGATCCAAACCTAACTGCTCGGCCAAATCCGAAGCATACTTAGCTCGAAGGGCGTCTAAGCTCTTAAGACGATTCAAAATGAAATCTTTTTGTTTATTAGTCTCTTCAATTTTTTCAATCTCGGCACCGATCAAATACTCTTTTTCTTTACGCAAAAGATCCAGCATTTGTCGGTAGAATTTGGTCATATCTTCTAGATTATTTTCGAGTTTTAAATAAATTCGATCTAAAGAACCTTCTTGAGCTATCATCCTTGATAATCTCCCGTTAATTTAGTTATCCGTTTACAGTTTACAGTTATCAGCTAATTCGTTATTCGCCCAACATGAGGTGCTCATCAACCATGCGATCAGCAACCGCCTTGGCATCCACTTTATACTTTCCTTCATCAATCAACTTTTGAAACTTTGCTACTTTATTCACATCCACATCAGGAGCGGCCATAGCCAGTTCTTTGATTTTTTTCATCTCTTGAGCACGAGGAGACAAGTCTACCTTAGCCGCCGACGCCAATTCCTCAGCATTGGTACCAGCACCCGCTTTCTTCTTGCTTTTGAGGTCAACTTTATCAACACGGGCTGCATCGAGCCCTGACACGTTGGCCGGTGAGTTTTGAACCTTCATGGTACCCTCCTCTGTTCTTTGAGGCCATCAAAGCCCCTTTAGTCATTGTATCAAACTTAGACACTTTTTGCTGCATTGATCAGCGGTTTTTTTCAATAGCTAGACTAGGCTAGCCTTAAAGCGAGGTTTTGGCGGGAGTGCGGCGAAAAGTCAAAACTCTCCTGAATCTAAACCATCAATTCTGAGTTATTGATTCTGACCTACTGATTCTGAAAGTGGAGTTCAATCCTCTTGCTCTCACCCTCTTTGACTTCAAAATTCAGTTCCTCCCAGTCAGGCGTTGCCCAAAGGTCTCCGTCAATCCTTGATAAAGCCACTTTTTCATGGGGTTTCGAAAACTTCTCTCCACTTATCTTGATGGTCGTGGCCGTCAACTCCCCATTTTTGTCTTCGTCCAAAAAAGCACTGACTGCGTAAAGACCAGGCGAAAGGTTCGACACCGTAACTCCCTGCCGCAATCCAGCAACATTCACCTTTGCAATCTCTAGCCCATTATCAACCTTCCATTCCTCTTTGCTCTTATAGAGGTAAATGAATACCGTACCAGTTTCTTTTTCCAAACCATCCCGAATCCCAATTTGAAGAGTGCCCTGCGCATTGGCCAGGTCCATCACTCCTAGGATCAAAATTAATAAGACAAACCAAATAAACTTCACGTTTTCACCCTTTAATAATGGCCCCAATCCTTACTTCCCTAAATAACCCATACAAGCTGCGTGCCAAATATTTTTTATTTACACTGACCCTACTGTTATAAGGTTTAAGGATAGGAATTTCATTGAAACCTAAATCTCTTTTGTATGGATCTTACTATCGTCCCCTTTGAGAGCTGGGCAACCTTCTTGCAGTAGCGCCATTCAAGAGCCAAATCTGCCAGAAAATGTGCCCTACCTTGCCCTGGGAATTGAGATTTATTGAACCTCGATGAAGTGAGGGTTGCTACTGATGTAGACATGCTAAGGTTTACCGCTACTGAAACAATGTTAAGTTTGCACAACCCAAAGTTCTTTGCGGCCACTCGATGGTACAAAAGAGGCCTCGAAATATCCGCAAAAGGCCTTCGGAAGTTTTTTACTCCTTATCTCAAGGAACACCCCGAATTCAGGCCTCCATTCTAAGAAAAAAAGCCCACAACTACCATTTCACTTTGGCTTTTCAGAACTCGGAAATTCATTTCCTTCGTCATTGCGAATTATGACAGGATCCTGCCCAATCACCTGGTAATCAACTCCTTTAGTGGCATCAGGAGGGAGGTGATATTCTACACTTTGATACCCTGGCGCAAGCACCTTAAATTTTTTCAGATTTTTAGGAATGATAGTCCCATCGTCCTTCACTATATAATCCTGACCTTCGACGGCATCGGGGGAAATTGAAAACCTCAAATTGGGAAGTGACGCGTGACCTGGGCTATTGGGATCGACTTGTTCTATGCCTTGAGGTTCCGGCGGAAGCGCCTTAAACTTTTCCATATTTATAGGAATGATAGTCCCATCGTCCTTCACTATATAATCCTGACCTTCGACGGCATCTGGGGAAACTGAAAACCTTAATTCACTAGGGTAAACTTGACCAGTTAAAAGTCCTTGTTGAAGAACTGCAGCAAAGTCCTCCCTTGAAACCCGGTGTCCGAGTTCAAACTTACACCAGTCGAAATTCTGAGCCGCTGTTGCAAATGCAGAACTGAAAAAAAGCATAAAGCCGATTGGGATAGTCTTCATAATTAAATCTCCTATTGTACCATAATTCCAAACACGGTATTTTTTTCCATCAGGCCACCAAAACAGTTCCTGATAATGTTTCATAATGCGATAACTGTGCCAGAGTTTTGCCTTCAATAAATTCGCATCTGCATTCGGAACGACCTCTATAGTTCTTGTTTACAGGTGAGATCATAGGGATATGACAGCAACATCTTTTGGAAAGGGGGATCAGGCTCTTTTTTGCTAACAGGTAGACAATGGCAAGCCATTTCTGAAAATGTATCCACAGAGCTGGTCTTTGCATTTTATTCTGCCTTGGAATCGAAGTTCATGCACACTACGCCCTGCCAACGAAACAAATTGTGACTCTTACAACTGGTAGTAATATTCTCAACGGAGTGCTCTCCGTTAAAGCTCCACGGTCTTAGGTGGTCAAACTCCACTTGAAAGGTTGAGCCACAAATTTTATTTGTTAGTGGGTCTCGAAATTGGCATCGCCCCTGATCGCGCTCCCAAACTAAGCGCTTAATCCTATTTGGAATCGACCGGGTCACCTTTTTTGCTCTTTCTGGAGATTTAACTTCTTGCGCCATCATCGATGAGGTTTCAGTGGATGGCTTGAGTGCACTCCTTCTTTTTACTAAACCCTTTTTGATTTTTATTTCACGGATTGCCAAAGGCAGGGCCTCTTTGAGAATCTCATTCAAATTGCCGTCGATGATTTTGTGCGATAACAGTGACTTAAGTTCTTCAATCAGTTCTATGACTTCGGGCTCGGCTTCGACAACAATCTTTTGATAGACTTTACGTGGTGCAGGAGCTGTCCCTCCATTGGCTTCGGCCCTATGTTTTTCAGTTTCATTGTGTTTATTAACAAGAGCCAATTCTAGTTCTTTAGCCGTGGCCCTTTCTGCGACCTCGAAAAGTTCTTTTTGCTCCGCCGTATTCAATGGTTCCGAAGTCGATCGATTGACCTTATTAATATAACTTTGAGTTTTTGCGACATCATTCAGACTAAGCCTGTTGTCTAAAATCTTTTCCCGAACTTCAGGAACCACTTTGAGTGCCCTCATGGCATTGAGTCGTAACATGGAAGTCCCAGAGCAATAACCTAGTTCTTCAATCAGAAACGAATACATATTGGTCTGTTTTGGTAAATAGGCCTTTCGTTGATCTATCTCTAGGAGAGTATCAATGATCTGCACCGTCAGCGACTTTTCTTTCTGCACAAGCAGTTTTACGTGCGAGATAATTTCATCTGCGGATTGGTTTTTCCAATTCATAGGTAACCTCCTGAAAATTTAGAAGTACCCTATCACGACTTTCCAGAGGAGAATTTGACCGTCATAAACGAGCTCCGGCAAGTCCTTGCATTTATTATTGCGCTAGGAACTCACGATAATTAATCGTTCTGAATAAGCGCGTTTAGACATCCCAGAGCGTGATTTTAAAACATTCCCTCAGAACGCCCCACCACCAATGTTTTCATCGAAAACCGTCGTCAACACAAAAAAACTCTGACGCAAAACAAATTTTATTCATCCCTTCTTTTGTTCCCAGTCTCCTTTTACTTAAACATCTCCATTATAGCTTTAAATTCAAATCGAAAATTCTCACTCAAATTGCCAAGCAATGATCGAGCAACACCGACACATGAGAGTCGACTTTTTCTCTAGCCAACTAGACGGCTATTCGTTGGAGATGGAACATTCCAAATTTACAACCAATTCTATAGCGACAATAAAGATCAATATATTTTGTTGATCATAACGCCTAGGTGAGATGTGTAACTTTAAGAATGAATAGCTTGATTCAATTTTAAAACACCCTCAAATAACCACTTTCAAAACATTAAAAATGTGTTCCTGGAATTGCTGGTAAACTCGCATCGGTTTCCGGAACGACCTCTATAGCTATTGTTTAAAGGTGAGACCCTAGGGATATGTGATCCCTTTCAACAAATTAGGACGGAAAGACTTAGACTTTTAGAAGAACTCCGCGAAATAAGACGTAACATAGTTTCGACCCCAATTAAAAATATGGGCGAAATCATCAATGGTTCCGAGATAACCGCGATTCAGGAGAGTTTGAACAATGATTTTTACAAAATGCAAATTATCGAAGGCCAGGTTCTTTCTGTTTTTCAATCTAAAATAGAAATCCAAACAAAAGTTGGAGAAATAATTAACATTGATTCCTACTCCTTAAAGGAAATAGAGATTGCAATACCGTTTCACCGAGATCAAACAATGATATTCCGTGAGATTGGTAGCGTCGATTATGACTTTAAATTAAGACGTTCTGTTCGTTCTGAAGAAATAGTTGACCCATTGAAACTAATAGGTTGGTTGGGAAAACAATTTACAGATAATCCCAATTGGATTCACATAAAGGAATCTCAGGCAAATTTGACTCCGATGACTGGTTTTACTCCTTCTGGAGATCCGCAGAGTTACATTGGAAAATATGTAATCGGCATTGAATTTACAGAGGAAGGTCTGGCCCTAATTACTGGAGGGCAAATTCTTGAAATAACCAATACCTCGGAAGGTAAGGTAGACCTCAAACTATTGAACCATGAGAGAGAGAAATTAGATTTAGCATTTGGCTCTTTTCTGCCTATACTTTTTCATAAATGATGATTGAATAAATTCTCGACGCTTATCAGAAACAATGACCAAACTGCCTGGGCTTAAAGATAGAGGGATGGCGCACTCAGCTTGGGCAAAGGGCTCTATAAAAACTCTACGAGGCTCAGGAACATTATCGAGTGTCGAAGTTGATCTCTAAGCTATAATCACAGACCGGTCAAATCTGATAGTTTTGATTTGTCTTCGAAGGACGCTTAAAATAGAACTCTCATATGGTCCAACTTCGAAAAACTCTAAAGCTTGCACAGTCTCTGTTAACAAAAAATCGAATTCGTTTTGTTCTCATAGGTGGATTTGCTTTGAGCGCCCACGGTATTGCAAGAGCAACTAAAGATATCAACCTCCTCGTCGATGGAAGTTTTAAATCACAAGTAAAGGCTCTTTTTACACAAGCTGGCTTTGCAGTATTTTTTGAGTCAGATGAAATTCTTCAACTCAATGGCCCTGGGTACCTTGATATTGTTTTTGCCAATAGGCCTTTGTCTCTGGAAATGATCAGAGAAAGCCCTTTGAAACTAGCCGGTGTCCCCGTTGTAGGGAGAGAGGCACTTATTGGATTAAAGATCCAGGCTTATAAAAATGATCCATCCAGAACCCTGCAAGACAAAGCTGACATACAAGCTTTATTAAAGCTACCAGGAGCCAACTTGCAGAAAGTAAAGACCTACGCTGATCTATTTGATGCCTGGAAAGAAATTGAGGAATTACTCAAATGACAGACCAGGAATATTTGGATTTTTTGGAACAATTCTGGGAGCTCTTTGGACCAATCCCGCCCCGCAAACCACCTGTTGTTTACAAAAACATTAAGATTTAATCCAAACTTATAGCCTGACCGTGACTGTGAGCATTTCAGTGTGGAGAAGTCTTCATCGGTTCAAAATACCTTAGGATATCCCTCTGATTCCGCTTATACCAAAGATTGCCCAGATGCCCTCCCAGAGGATACACTCGCGAAGCGCTTTTACTCTTCATTAAATATTGCAGATCTCCATCGTGAAAAATAAAATCGTTCTGGTTATGAAAAATGGCCCAGCGACGATGCTGTTCATTGAAATTGGAAATGACTTTTCGCAGATCCGTCGTCTCAAGTAATTCATTGGCATCATCAAAATCTATTCCCAGGGTTCTTCGATGGGTGATTTCGCGAAGAAGTACCTTATCAAGGTAATCCCTGAAACTAAACATCAATGCCTCGGCTTTACGAATTCCCTGGGCATAGCGTCCGTCCCTTGAAGTTGGAAGAATTCCTAAATCATAAATTTCCTGAGACACCACTATCACATCACCTAGCGCCTGCCGAAAACTCGCGCCAATGATTCGGGACATTTGAGCATCAACGAGTCCGATGGGTCGATTGAAATCAAATTTGATCAGAGACTCCAATGAGTGACGACCGAACTCAAAAAAGCGTTTCGAATTTTCCATAATATCGAAGGCTCGTGCTTGAGTGGAATCACGCTGATCATCCAGCAGTAGACCATCCAATGATCGAACACTTGCGGCCTTTTGCAAGGGAGGATTGACCATTAAAACTCGGTCGAAATTAAAATATTTCTTGTCTAGGTCTAAGTTAGCGACGAAACCACTATCTAGCGCCCCCAGCGAATAGCCCATCAACCCATACCGAGAAGGATTGATATTCTCTTCTTTGCGAAGATGCTGGTCCACTTTGATCATGAAGCTCAGCATATCAGCAGCATCGCGAGGTGAGTATCCAGGATAACCACTCTGACTCACACTCAGTGCGAATTGCCAGCTCAAGGTTGCAGGAAGTGTCACAACATGAAAACCGGCGCGATACAGTACCTCAGCCAAATAAATTGTATTTGGATAAAGGGCATAACCGCCAATGCCTGGTATGAGAAAAATCATTGGTGCATTCGCATTTTTATAATTTTTAAAGAATGCCAACTTAATTCGATTATAGCGACCATAATTTGGAATTTGGGAGCGTTCTGGATATAGCTCAAACGAAATGGCTTTATAGAGCGGCTTTTTAGATGGCGAAATGGCTACGGTGGTAATTGTCGATATCAAGGGATTGAAAATCGGATAGTAATAGGGACTCACATACTTCGGATGTTCTTCTTCGTCTTCCGCTTGCAAACTGACGTTGGAAAGCGCCCCTTCGGACTCAGAAATCAACATCGGCATTTGCGCTAATGCCGTTAAAGAAAATGCATTGATGATGAATACTTGAATAATCCAACGAACCCAATTCATAGACTACCCCCAAAGATTCTTTCTGCCGTATCCGACACCGAAGCTGGCCATTATCAATAAAACCTAAATAGCCTCACTCTATTAGGAAAAAAAAGAAGGTCAAATCATATTACATTGAGAATCGGTGAAGATTTTTTGGGTTTCCGGCAACAAATTGAAGATTTTCTCGGATCTGCAATTTTAGTGGGCGTTTACGCGCGGCAAATAGTTGCCCACTTATGGCCTCCTTAACATTAAAAATTGAAGCCAAATTGAAAAGAGCCATTTCCAGCGGTTATGTAGGAAACATAAAAATCAACACTGCTGCCCATAATAAAAAAGCCGGCACCGGCAAAACCGCCACCCACCGAAGCACTTGCCCCTGATTGATCACCAGCCGCTGCTGCAGCACCAACATAGGTTCCACCTTGAAGGTAGGGTCTAAATGTGCCAGAACTGAATAGGTACTTTAGATTCATATCTCCAGCCACAGCGAGATTTACGGTCTTATTTTCAGAATTTGAAGTGTCATTAGAACTGTTGTTTGAACTGCTTTCCGTGGAGTTGATATAACCAACCCCCAACTCAAAGGCCCAATTACTCCACAGGTGCATAAAGTTAAGACCAATCGTGGCGTTCGGTGGGTTATGGTAACCAACCCCCCATGACCAACCCGAGGAGCCCGCGCTGGCCAAATCAATGCGGGCCAACAGACAAAAAATTCCGATGATCAAATATTTTGAAAAAAGCCGCATAAAATCTCCTTGTTATAAAATAATTTACAAACAATAAACATTTACTCTAAACGCCACAACAAAGACTTTGCTTGGGGAGCCAAAATCCCAATGGACTCACCAGCTTTCAACGTTTGCCCCGGAGCCCTATCCGTTGCACTAAAGTCTCCCACCAAGGTGGATTGCACGCCATCATGTTGAATTCTCGCCACCTGAAGACCGCTATCGAGTTTATAACTACCCAACCACTCACCATCCCATGGAGCTTCAAGAGTGGAGGGTTTTCCGTCAGCCTGTGCTGTACGTTGAAAGTGTATGGCCTTGTTTTTTTCTTGGATGTCACCGGTCCATTGATCTCTCTGACCCAAAGGAAGTGGGCCACGGGGCTTTTGCTTTGGCACTGCAATGCCTAATTGCGTGCCATAACGATCTAGAAGTTGATCATAGATCATCTTGCCAAGGCCAATTCCTCCTTGATCACCCCAAGACTCCACATACTGTTGATCCAATTGTTCACGATAGTATTTTTCAGCGAAACCGGAGGGCATAAATTCGCTCTCCGAAACCGTCGAGCGCATCTGCTTGACCATCTCCCGTAGAAATTGCTTTTCATAAAGGGCCGCAACATCTTGTAGTTGCTTTTCAGCAGAGCTGATGTTCCCCTTACCTTTAGTTTCGGGGCTGTTGGATTCGGATCCTCGCGCTGGGCTCAGACTGTATGCTGAATTCGATTTGTTTTTGATTTCCATATTCTCTTGGAGAAAAAAGTGGGGAGGTTAAGTTTCGAATCGCGTGCATCCTGCACTGACTCTTTAAGCTTCGGCCCATTATCACCATTCCTTGGTGTGCTGTCCTTATGCTCATGTTTCCTGCATAGAAACTTTTTTACTCTGACCTTCCATGGTTCGTGACTCTTACTCACCCTCCCCGAACCCTAAACACATCCATGTGTCTAAGGTGTAAAAACCCAATCTATATAAATAGTGTAAATAAAAATGTCGAAATCATATACAATTTTCTCATAAAATCTGTAATTCCCCGTGCAAAGCTCCAGCTGCTTTTATGGACTGAAGTATAGTTATCAGGTCTTTGGGAGAGATTCCGAGCTTATTTAGGCCCTGGACCAACTCCCCAACACTGACTGCACCACCGATGATCGCCATTTTTTCTTCTGTCATGCTCTTACTATCTTTTTTACCATCACCGGCCCCTGGCACTTTAATCGAAATTGAACCGTGACTCAAAATAACCTTAGAGATTCGGACCTTATCACCGATGACCACTGTGCCGGTTTTCTCGTTGATCACAACTTTCGCCTGCATGTCGGGATTCACTTCGATGGTTTCAATGGTCGCGAGAAAATCAACACCTCTCCCTTCGAAGGGAGGCGGAACAATGATATCAATGGTTGCTGGGTCCTTGGCGGAAGCATAAAGCCCGCCGAGTTCTTTATTAATGGTAATGACGGCGCGAGCGGCCGTTGTAAAATCTGGATTATGCAAGGTTAACCTAAACATTTTTTTCGAGTTAAAATCACTACTGATATCTTTCTCAATCATACCACCATTAGGAATACGACCCACCGTCGTGTGTGCGTCCTTTTCAGATCCAACAAACACCGGCCCTTGAGCCACCCCATAAACTTCTTCGTTTGCGGCTCGCAGCGGAGTCATGATGAGAGTCCCTCCCTGCAAACTGGAAGCACTGCCGATCGAATTCACCATCACGTCCATGGTGTTACCGGCTTTTCCAAAGGCTGGTAAAGTTGCGGTCACTACCACGGCCGCGACATTTTTGCTTTCTAAATCTTGATTATCGAGTTTCATTCCCAATTTGTCGAGCATTCGCAGGAAACTCTTTTTGGTAAACTCGTCTTTAGAATCGCCTGTCCCCTTCAAGCCTATCACCAAACCATACCCGATCAGCTGATTTTCCCTTACCCCTCGAATATTGGCAATATCTTTTAAGCGCGAAGCCCAAACAAAATCGGATGATAAACACAACACCAAGATCCACAAAAAGCCGTAGAGATGGTATTTAGAGAGAATCTGAATCAAAGCATTTCTATTTAGTTTCAATAGGTTCCATAGGTTCACTTGAGACTCCTTCTCAAACTAACAACATCGAGTTGTGGATCCAAGAGCTTATTGGAACTGAGTCCCTCGTCTGAAAAGTCCTCGGGCCGCACCAATCCCGTGACAATAACCCTAAACTCCTTTTTCCCAATCATAAAAGACTGTTGTCCTTTAACTCGATAATTACCGTCAGCCAAACGCTCGGTCACCCGAGTCGAAATTGAATCCACATTAATGGGCGCATCCAGTTCAGGCTCTGGCTCGCCAGATTTCGGGGACCCCACTGGAACCGCCGTAGCGGAACCAGTCGTCGAATTGGTTTTGTTCATAGCCGTTCCCGATCCCGAAGCCGTTGGGACGGCCTCAGTACTAGCACTAGCAGGGTCTCGGCGACCTTGCATGTCTCCTGCCAAGGGAGCTCCCGCCCCTGAGTCAGGGACTGGTGCGACGATTTCAAGCCGTGCCAACAGCTTTTTCAAAACCTGAATTTTAGTATCCACCTGAGTCTTCGCATTACCTTCAAGTTTCACCGTCAACAAATCACCCTCACGGTGCAATTTGTTTTGAGTAAACAAATAAGAAGAAGGTCCTTCCGTGTTCCAAAGGGAACCAGCATGGCTACCCACATCGCTTTCCTCTTCTAGAGATTTCCGGGTCACACGCCGATATCGACGATCATTAAAGGAACCAATATTTGGATTTTCAGAGAAACGCACTAAATCATCAGTTGTTTGGTCCATCACTGGAACTTTGCTCTGCGGTCCTTGAACCTTAACTGGAGGTGCCTCTTCCGGCCATAGCGAAGCGCACCCAAAAAGACTCATAAAAATGAAAAAACTTAGAAGGCCTTTGATTGTCGGTTTCATCCATCGCCTCTTCATTGAACCTCCACTATGCCCTTACCAGTCACAACTCCAGACAAGATCTTTTGACTCTCCACATTTTTAATCTTCACAAAATCCCCCATCCCTCCACTTTGTTCAGCCAAGGCGGAAGAGCTGACCACGAAGTTGTCCCCTAGATATTGAACTTGAATGATTTGACCCTTCTCAATAAAATTTTCGGGTTTCAGGTGACGCAATAAAATCGGTTCGCCTTGGGACACTGGATAATTCAATGCGCGTCCTTGGAGATCTTGAATTTGTTGAGAATAACCTTGAGCAAAAGTCACATCCCGCTTCTGCCAAGTTAAATCCCGCGGTTCAATCTTTTCGTTAGGACTTAGATGACGACCAGCCACGGGCACGGACTGAAATAATTTAAATTCACCCGAACCACCCAGACTCTTTCCATCGACCATGATGACAAACCGAAAAGTGTTGCGACCTTCCAACAGGAAAGATCCCCATTGTATCTGTGAAACTTTCGCACAGGATATTTTAGGTACCTGCACCCGAACGATTTCAGGTTCCTTATCGACAAAATGATTTTGCAGCTGAGCCAAAAGCCATGGACTCACTAAATTCTCTCCAAGAACATTTTCAACCTTAAAACTAATTTGCTCGGGAATCACTAACTCTCGACCTCTCAAACAAGATGTGCGAGCTTTTTTAAGTAATTCCACCAAACGAGAACGTCTAAGCGTTTGCTCTATCAAGACCTCTGCTTCTAATCCGGCATTTACTGCCTTTGGCTCCGAAGACAAATGAGAAAGCGTTAATGGATTCAGAGTTTCCAAACACTCAGACTCTTCCCGATTCAATCCCGGGAGTAAGGCTATCCATGGAACGCTCGCCCCAC
>JBILOD010000354.1:0-4663 GCA_044374645.1 Pseudobdellovibrionaceae bacterium
CCCTTCAGAAAAATCCTGAAAAAGTAAAATCATTTTTTGGAAAAGATAATTTGAAATACGCTGCGTAAATGTCGGAATATCTATGTACTAATTAATAGTTTCGTATTCTAAAAAGGATAGTCTCCTGAGTCTCCATGGACATAAACATATTTTCTTTTATACGCATTTTGTTTATAATTAAAGTATGTTCCAATGGGTTGTTTCATTTTTTACGATTCTAATATTCCCTTTTTTTGCCGACGCGAAAGTTGGACTTTTGATGAATGGGGGACTGTTCTTTTCTCACTTTAATTCTTCGAGCGAATCTGACCTTACAAGCATGCAAAAAGAATTTTCAGGCGCGTCTTTTTACTTTTCCTCCGCATCAAATTGGATTTTTAGTTTTGAGACAAGTCAGAGCGGAAAAACCATGATCAGCCCCTTTGTCTTGGTAGACGGGCAATCTGGCGACTTCGAGCTATCTGTCAAACGCACTGGTTTCGGCATAGGCAGACGATTTGGAAAACACTTGGTTTTACTGCAGCTCGCGAATGAATCTGTGCTCTGGAATGGGAGCATTTCTATGGGCCCAAAAGGGACAAGTTCTGGAATTGTTGGTATCGATTACCGTTATGAGTTATGGCGCAAAGGAATATTTTTGATTCCGGTTTCAATTCAATACTGGTCCCTCTCTAAAAAAACATTGAAATTCAATCTCTTTCCAAACGACTCCATCACACTAGGCGCCGGCCAAGGAGCCAATCTGAGTCTGGGCATTGGGTTTGAGTTTTAAACCATTGGGATCATTAAATAAATTCTGTTCGGAGTTACCGGCAATAGAATAGCGCGAAATTCCATTTTCGTTGAACCATTCCCTTCCCCCAAACTCACAGAAGAATAGCATTTTGTTGCGTTCACCTTTATAAAGTGTCAGCCTTGAAGAATGGATGCGATTCTTAGAAACTATTATCGAGACTTGGGGATTACTGCCGAACATCTCAGTAAAAATAAGCTTTCCTTTTGTGAACAAGCAAACCTCAATGAGCTCGAGGTTGTAGATATTGATTTCGCTGGCCGGCCCTTTATTTTATCAACAGACACCGCAAAAGCCTGGCGCAACCTCTGCGCCGCGGCGACTACAGAGAATGTACTCCTCAATCCCGCTTCTGGATTTCGCTCTTATCTCTACCAAATGAAGCTCATTGAATCCCAACTCACAAAGGGTCGACGAATCGATGAAATACTGACGGCCAATGCAATTCCTGGATTCAGCGAGCACCATACTGGACGCGCCGTTGACATTTGTGCTGACCCCAGTCTTCCGGATAGTGAGTTTCACCATACCGACACCTATCGCTGGATGCTCGAAAATGCGGCCCATTTCAATTTTCGCCTTAGTTATCCACGCGACAATAAATTCGGAATTATATTTGAACCTTGGCACTGGTTCTTCACCGGCCCTTAAGAGGCGACGATCTTTGAACCAAATCTTTAGCTGAGACTTTATTGACAACAGGTACTAGCGTGGATGCATTTGTAATTGTTTTTTCACGCGCACAAGTAACTTCGATGCCTGAAAGTGACCATCGGCAGCGGCTAATGCCAACCAATAGGCCGCATTTTGAAGGTCAGGTTTTTCACTACCCAGCCCCTTGGCTAATGCAACACCAACACTGTATTTCGCGTCTGCATCTCCGTTATGAGCTTCTTTTTCAATGGCGGCCACGGCTTTCGCGACGTCTTCCTTATGCCGACTGACCGGTTCATGCACCGGAGTTATGGCCGTCGAACCAACTGTGGCGGCGGTAGATTCTGCACCAGCGGTAACAGCCGTCTCTTGGTGAGTCTGCTGCCAAAATGCGACCCATTCTGTTTTAGGAAGTTCTGTCATTTGATCGAGAATATCTAAAAACTTATTCAACCGATTAAAGCCGTAACCCCCAGGGAGCGGCTCGTTCATTGAGGACGAAACTGCCTTAAAACCTTCCACAGAGTCACAAGAAATTCCGAAGCCAGCTTCAGTATGAACAAAGGAACAAGAAAATTCACTACCCTCAGAAATGACCCTGGCTTCACCCCACTCCTGAATGACCCAAGAATGCAACGCAATCCAACAGATATTGGCCGTTCCGTAACTTTCTTTCAGCAGGCCATTCAGCCCCTGATTGGTGCGTTCAGAAAGTACTTCCGCCTTCCGCATGGCTCCTTTGAGTTTTTGCACCGGTACGCCAGCGACAATGGCCAATTCAGAATCTTTAAAGTTCAGGATTCTTTTGATCAAAGGAAGATGATGGAAAGAAAAGACAATTGGATTTTCACCAACAGCCCAACATTTTTTGAAGGAGCGAGTTTTTTTTTCGATAGTCATGGGACTGGGGAAACTAATCGAATCGCCCCAAAGAGGAAAGCATTTTTCTACTTTGACAAAACATTTTCAGCTAGAAAAACTTCTCGACAATGCTTAAATTTGTCTCTTTTTGATGCACCTTCCATATAAATATCAGAACACCTCGCTCAGAGTGAGGTGTCCTGATTGATCCGATCAATCACTCACGTCGTTCAATCGTGTTGGATTCGTCTTCCGGGAGATTTTGTTTCACTAAAGTGACAAAAAATCGTTCACCAGCTTCACCATTCATGATGCTCTTTTCGTCTCCCCCGGGAGGGCGACTAAAAATACCAACTTTCAACGCCGGAACAAACACTATTTGTTGACGGACGGTCGCTGGACGCAACACCACTGCCAGCTTGACATTGTACTCATGCTTGGAGTTTAAAACTTTTTTAGCCTGAGTAATGATTTCTTCTTGCAGTGCCCCTTTGGTTTTCAGCTCAAAACTTCGAAGCTCTGGATGAAACTTAAACAGTGGCCAACGAGCACTTAAACCTGCCAAACCTTTTTCATCGTGCGAAAAGATTTTCAAATAGGAGCCTTCAACAATCAGCCCCTCCACAGCCCGGGTGACATAAGTCAAAAACCCTTCTGTTTTGGCTGGGCCTTCAGACTCTATTCGACCATTTCCAGCATCTTTCCCAATGTCGACATTGCGAAGGTGCATATTCATGGCATAGACCTGATCCGCTCCAACTCCGATGCGTTTTAAAAGATCACGATGTTGATCCTGCACGCTTTTCATTATGTATTTTGCTTGAATCTCATTGAGTAAATAGCCAATGAATAAATCTTTCGTGATAGTGACTTCACCTCTGTTGGGATAAAAGGAGTAACCTCCTTTTTCTGTCTGCCCTTCCCCTTCACGAATATCCAACAGAAAGAGCTGCTTTAAAACGTCAGCACTTAATTTTGCGTCTGGACCGCGATCGCCATAACGTTCTTTGATACCTTTGAGTTGATTCATCAATGCCAAATCCTGGTAGGCTGGCATGGCTCCTTTGACTAAATCGGCTAAATCCGGACTCCAGCGCTGGGCAGAAGCCGTCGACGAACCCAACTTTGTCGGTAACACACGAGCTAAGGCTGGAGTTGGAAATGGTGGGCGTACCGGCGGCATAGGAACTTGGCCGAGCGCTTGGGTGCCAATAGCTAGAGCGCCGACGAATGAGCCAATCACAACTAGGAAATTTTCAATTTTATTTTTAAGTGTTTTCATAAAATGTCTCCAGAGTAACAAACTTGGTTTCGGGTGCCTCATATAAAAGGGAGGAGATGACTTTAAATCAATACCTCTTCAATTTGGCAGACGATCTCCCCCATCGGGATCACATTTTGGATAATAACTGGTTGCCATCCAATGAGGCTGGCGATCAGGCCAGTGAGAATTGTATCTTTCATTCAAAGCATTCACTGCCGTTCCAGTGGTATCGCCAAAACCCAGAGCCATTGGACAAAGATTTTTATAAACATTGTACCAATGATCTTCGTGATACATTTCATCCATCCAGGCGAGTGCTGCACCTTTCGAGAATCCTTTATTCGCCTGTGAGCCATATTCATTCACATACATCCAACCGATGTACATATAACCGTGAAATCCCATCAAAGCGTGAACCTTACCACTCGCCGCGGAGAACCACTGCCCCCGATAAGGCCAGCGAATAGAATTGCACGATGACATCTGAAAAAACCGTAGGCGACCATTGCCATTGCCAGGACCAAGGATCATTTGATTCACATTGAGCCCGCACTCACCGTTCACTCGGTGATGCATGAGTCCATACCAACCGCCATCATCAAATCCACCATGGGTGCAGATCAGAGCGGCGTCGCCGCCATCGAGATTATTTTGATCATTGCCCCAAGCAGAAATATCCTTGTCGACATAACGGTCGATAGTGACAAGTTCATAGTTACGCCACCACTCGGACCATCCTCTTGCTCCCATCGTTTTTCGCCACTTCATGCACATATCATCCCACCAACTGCGGCTACCACCATCACAGTCTCCCCATGACGTGATGGCCGATGAACGGGCACTGTCGGCCCTGACAGTTAGAGGCAACTCAATCACAGTTAAGCTCAGTATAATGCAGGGTAAAATAAATATTGTTTTCATAAAAACCCCCTCTGTTGTACCCTCGTGCACGCAGCACCCTTGGCACTATGCCTCTTGCACTGTGCACACCTATAATTGACGACCTCGGTTTTTTGAAAGTCCAATAAGTATTTCTTAATAGGTCAGGTTGTCCCAATAGATCTTGTTTATAGGGCCACTGTCTTACGGGC
>JBILOD010000355.1:0-4655 GCA_044374645.1 Pseudobdellovibrionaceae bacterium
TCACTCCAAGACTGATTAAATTGACCTAGATAGTAATAAGATCGGGCAATTGCGAGTCGTGTTCGAATTTGGTCGTCTTTAGAAAGATTGCTAGAGAGCAGTTTACTATACTCAACGAGGGCTTTGTCATACCAGGCTAGATTATCAAAATAGATTTGAGCAATTTGACTCTGGGCCTTCCAGCGTTCTTCTGGATTATCAGAATAGAGAATCAGAAACTTTAGGACATCAATCGTTCGTTCATAGTTTTTTAAGTCGTAGAGTAGAATTTTCGCGCTCTCCCGAGCCGCTCGCAGAGCTTGCCGAGTACCCGGCTTCCGTTTCATGGCCCTTTCAAACTGTGCTACCGCTTCTCGTAGTTCACCCTGACTTTGAAACCTAAGTCCTCTTTCTAAATCAACTTCCTGGGGTGAGTTACACCCCAGAATCCCAAAAATTACGAACCCAACAAACAGTATCAATCGAAATCGTTCTGGTGGCCGAACCAATTTTAGGTCCCCCTTTAGTGGATACTTTCCTCGCCACTAGATGCGTCTTCTACTCCAACAGTAGTATCAAGCAAAGTCGCAACACCTGTTACGAGTTCTTCTTTGTTAATATTAATCAGTTTAACTCCTTGAGTGTTTCGACCAAGAACAGATATCTCACCACAACGAGTTCGTATCACTTGACCTTTATCGGTCGTGATAATGACTTCGTGTTTTTCGCTTACTAGTTTTGTTGTAACTACATTGCCAACCTTATCGGTCGTCTTTTGAGTTATAATACCGACACCACCACGACTTTGAGTCCGATATTCATTGACCGCAGTACGTTTACCGAAACCTTGATCTGTTACCATAAGCAATGTATCGGTAGTGTCTTTTTTAACCACTTCCATACTAACAACAATATCGCCTTTACCCAATGTTATGCCTCGAACCCCGCGAGCGGAACGGCCCATTGGTCGTACATCGCCTTCATCAAAACGAATCGACATACCATCTTTTGTGGCTACAAAAATATCGTTTTGCCCATCACTCAGTTTAGCTTCAATAACATTGTCATCAAGATCAGTTGTGAGAGCAATAATTCCCGCCTGACGTGGATTTGAAAAAGCCTCCAAAGGAGTTTTTTTAATAACGCCCTGTTGAGTAATCATAACAACAAATTTGGACTCGCTAAACTCTTCGATAGGGAGAACTGCCATCACTTTTTCATTCGGGCTTAGGTTAACCACATTGGCAATTGATTTGCCTTTCGAAGTCCTGTTTCCGAGCGGCAAGCGGTGTACTTTAACCCAATATAGTTTTCCCTTATCTGTAAAGACAAGAAGAGTCGTTTTAGTGCTCGCCATAAAGATATCGACAACGAAGTCTTCTTCTCGGGTCTCAATACCCTTAAGTCCCTTTCCGCCGCGTTTTTGCAATCGATATTCGTCTGGAGACATACGCTTAATATAACCGGTGTTCGTGTAAGTAACGATCATACTCTCTTCAGCAATTAGATCTTCGTCTTCGATGTCATCCGCACTGCCTTCAAGTTTGGTGCGTCGTTCATCTCCGAACTTTTCCTTAATTTCCTCGAGTTCCTTGATGATAATTTTATAAATTTCTTTCACATCGGCCAGAACCATATTGAGCCACTTAATGAGCTCCATCAACTCGCTCAGCTCAAGTTGGATCTTTTCTCGCTCTAATCCAGTAAGACGTTGCAATCGCATTTCAAGAATAGCTTGTGCTTGGCGGTCGCTAAATCCAAATGTCGACATCAATGCTTCTTTAGCTGTGTTGGTTTCTTTCGATGCGCGAATCACCGCAATCACCGCATCGATTTTATCCAGCGCCATCGTCAAGCCTTCAAGGATGTGTGCGCGGTCTCTGGCTTTGTTGAGATCAAAAATACAACGTTTAGTAACCACCTCGCGTCGGTGATCAATAAACGCCTGCAACATTCCTTTGAGATCAAACAATACGGGTTGGTTGTTAGCATCAAGAGCTAACATCATGATTCCGTAACTAACTTGCATCTGGGTGAACTTGTAAAGGCGATTTAAAACAACGCTTCCGTTTTCGTTCCGTTTAAGGGTGATCACGATTCGCATACCCTCGCGCGAAGATTCATCACGAATATCTGCGATGCCTTCAATTTTTTTCTCATTAACCAGATCGGCAATGCTCTCAATCAGTTTCGCTTTATTTACCTGGTATGGAATTTCAGAGATAATGATTTCTTCGCGGTCTTTAACCTGAACAATCTCTGCCACAGCCTTGAGAGTAATGATCCCTTTTCCTTTTTTATAGGCCTGAAGGATTCCCTCACGACCTGCTATTACACCAGCTGTTGGAAAATCGGGTCCTGGAATCATTTTAATCAAATCATCGATCGATAAATATGGATTTTTAATCAGCTCAATACAACCATCTACCACTTCACTCAAATTATGAGGTGGTATATTGGTTGCCATACCTACGGCAATACCAGCACTACCGTTGACTAGTAAGTTGGGAAACTTAGCTGGCAACACCAGGGGAATCTGCAAGGAATCGTCATAGTTTGGTCCAAATGGAACGGTTTGTTTTTCAATATCAGATAGCAACTCTTCTGCTAGCGATGTCATTCTCACTTCTGTATAACGCTGAGCTGCTGGACTATCGCCATCAATGGAACCAAAGTTTCCTTGACCATCAATCAATGGGTAGCGAAGTGAAAAATCCTGCGCCATTCGCACCATAGTATCGTAAACAGCCACATCGCCATGAGGGTGGTATTTACCAATCACATCCCCAACAACACGGGCGGATTTTTTATACGGTTTATCATGAGTGTTGTTGAGGTCATATTGAGCAAAGAGAATTCGTCGGTGTACTGGTTTTAGGCCATCTCGAACGTCCGGCAAGGCTCTGCCTACAATAACGCTCATAGAATACTGGAGGTAAGCCTCCCGCATTTCTTTATTAATATCTACAACTGTAACACCGTTATTTGATCCGTTAGTTTCTTGCATATTTCATCATCCAATTTTTAAACGTCGAGTTCTCGAACAAAGAGCGCATTGTCGTGAATAAATTTACGCCGTGGCTCTACTTGTTCTCCCATGAGGATACTAAAGATCTCATCTGCCGCTACAGCGTCTTCGATGGAGACCTTTAGCAAGCTTCGATTTTTCGGATTCAATGTCGTTTCCCAAAGCTGTTCTGGGTTCATTTCTCCTAATCCTTTATAGCGTTGGATGTAGTAACCCTTTTTTGATCCTTCTAAGACCGCGTGACAGAAGCTTTGGTAGTCGGTGAATGTTTGAGGCTCGCCACTTCCAATTTTGCATTGAATAGGGAGAGGAATCTTGGCCGCAATAAGGTCCCAAATTCGTTTTAATTCGTTCCATTCGGGCGCTTGCTCAAGATCCTTGCTGATAACAGTTTCTGAGTACTCGCCAAATTTTGAAGCAGACAAATGAATCTCGAAACCGTGCTCTTTGCTTTCGATTTTAAGTTTACAATCCGTGAAGTTCCAATCTTTGTGAGTTTGCATTTTATTGAGTAAGCTTTCGCCGAGAGCTTTTGTACTCTCCTCAGTGCTTAAAGCGCTCTCCAATGAGGTGTTGGTTTCTAAAAGTGTTGTTATGATCTCGCGTGTATATTTTCGCTCAATGGCCTCAAGAACATGATCGAACTTTTTAGTGTTAAGGATAATCTCCCGAAGAATTTCTTTTGTGATTGGCGAACTGGTCACAGCTACACCGTCGAGTCCAGAAGATAATAAAAACTCCGTTAGGGCGTGATCATCTTTGAGATAAGTCTCTTGTTGTCCTTTTTTGGCCCGATAGAGTGGTGGTTGAGCGATGTAAATATATCCGCGCTCCACGATCTCATGCATTTGGCGGTAGAAAAAAGTTAACAAAAGTGTACGGATATGGGACCCATCGACGTCCGCATCAGTCATGATGATAATTTTATGATACCGGATCTTATCGGGATTGATGTTTTCTCTTCCAATACCGGTGCCGAGCGCAGCGATCATCATCTTGATCTCGTCATTCGAGAGCATTTTGTCAAAACGCGCTTTTTCTACGTTTAGAATTTTACCCTTCAGCGGCAAAACAGCTTGTGTTTTTCGATCACGCGCTTGTTTCGCTGATCCACCTGCCGAGTCTCCCTCCACCAGGTAAAGTTCGCAAAGAGCTGGATCGCGTTCTTGGCAGTCAGCCATCTTTCCTGGCAACGCACCAGAATCCAAAGCTGTTTTACGTCGAGTGAGGTCTCTCGCTTTTCGAGCCGCTTCGCGTGCTCGAGCGGCTTCCACACATTTCGAGATAATTACTTTTACGACACCTGGATTTCGATCAAACCAATCAGCCAGCTTTTCGTTGACCAGTGATTCAACAATTCCTTTAACTTCATTGTTTCCAAGTTTGGTCTTAGTCTGGCCCTCAAACTGAGGTTCCCGTACCTTAACAGAAACTACGGCTGCTAAACCCTCACGAATATCCTCGCCTTCAAGATTTGCTTTAAGGTCTTTGAGAAGATTTTTTTCTGTAGCGTAGGCATTCGTAGTTCTAGTGAGAGCGCCGCGGAAGCCAATTAAATGTGAACCGCCCTCGATAGTATTGATGTTGTTGCAATAGGAATAAATGGATTCTGTGTACGAGTCATTCCATTGCATGGCGATTTCAACTT
>JBILOD010000356.1:0-4635 GCA_044374645.1 Pseudobdellovibrionaceae bacterium
GTTTGCTGAAGTGATTATTATATCAGTCCACGAAAATCGTTTGGTAAAAACGGTTCGCGCAGTGATTGAAGATGAAGAGTTAGTGGCGAGCGTCATTCTACGATTGAAAAAACCGCATTAGGGAAAGCTCAAAAAAAAAATTCGATTGGCAGATTATGGAATCATCGCTGAACGAAATGTGGGTGAGGCTGTTTTGAATCGTCCTAATTTCGATCACTCGAGTTATAGGGACTCCATTTTTTCAGTCAATGACTGGCCAGAAGTTCGAATCTGTAAATATAAAGTGTTTAATTGTATTACCTGCTGGTGATAACCATAGGCAATGAGCACGTGGAGATAGATAATGAGGGATCCCTGAGGTTCTTCATTCAAAAGTGGCGCTCATTGGCTGGGTCATGAATCACCTGGTAAAACGAGCTCAAACTCACTGCCGTAAATTGTCTCTTTGAGAAAATTTAGTATGTACGATGATGTCCTGTTGGTGCTTTTTCGATTCTGAGGTATAGAGATCTTCTAAAGTTAGGACCTCCTCATGCGAATCATAGGTTTAATCGATTTTAAAATGTTTTGTTTTTTTCTTTCACTTGGTGTCGGCCTTGGTGTTTTATTTGGAGTTCCGAGTCCGGCGTCAGCAGCACAGGGTGGCCTCTATAAGGTGGCCGAAT
Source organism: Pseudobdellovibrionaceae bacterium (assembly GCA_044374645.1). Lineage (GTDB taxonomy): Bacteria > Bdellovibrionota > Bdellovibrionia > Bdellovibrionales > Bdellovibrionaceae > CAUJGP01. The sequence continues at coordinate 666 of JBILOD010000356.1, forward strand.
GGAATAGAAAAATGTCATGTAGTGCGAATTCACTGAATTTGTCACATCTGCGTTTTCCGAAGGATTTAAAAGGTTCGTTTGTTGAAAATATTGAAATTATTGAATTTGAAAATGGAGTCGCACAGACTTTGGGTACTCATTGTCAACTTAAAATAGTGGCACCAGCCGATGCCGGAACAGATTCTGAGTCGGATGATTCAGCGATCATCCCTCCTAAAACGATTTTCGAAGTGATTCAACATCAAGTTACGAACGAAGAAAAGTGCGTTCCGCCCCAGGTAAAGACCTGTCCCAGTGATTTACTGACGGACCAGTTGGTCAATATTTGCAATAATACCTATATTTCGAAAAACTCCCTGGCATTACAGCCTCAATGTCAAACTGAGCGCGTTGAGATCATCGTGTTTGGGTATAAGGGGCGCCACGAAGCTCTTCAAGAACTACCGGCGGAGTGGAATGAAAAACCAGACACTGAGACGCTTCTTCAGTTGGAGTGTCGCTATCGACTTCCCGGAGAACAATATAAATCGATGGCCAAGGATTTTGGGTATAAGCAGGAGTCTGGTGCCACAGGCATTCTACAAGAAATGAACCATAATCTGGTTTTGTATCCAAAGAACTATTATGAACGTTCCGGGTGTGAATCACCCAATAATGGCGGCGCGACCGGCACAAAAAAAGGAATTCACAATGAAAAATAAAATCAATTTACTGGGTCCTGTGGTGTTACTGTTGTCCTATGTATTTAGTCATAATACATATGCTCAGGATTCGATCCGTGCGGCAGGTTGTCGACTGTCCCTAGAAATTGCCAGTGCGGGGGAAATTGAAGAGTGTCAGTTTCGTGCGCGGATGAATAAATACAAAAAGGATAGCTATCAAGGGGTTGGACAGTTTATTCTGGGTAGTAATTTGGCTCAGTCCATTGCCGTCAAGTTTACAGAATCGGTGTTTGGTTCCCAATCACCCATTGAGTTCAACATGAGCCATTTTTACTATCGCCGTACCGCGGATGATTCTAGTTTTCCTTTGGAAGGTCGAGTGAAATTTGAAGTTAAGAATGCTCAGGGCGAGTTGATCTCTTTCGTGGATGCCGACACTGGAGATTCCTTCGTTTTGGATTCAAAGAAATTTCGATTTTATGTCCTTGAAACCAAGAAAAGTTTTGAGGAACGGTTAAGACGTGCACAGAGGGTTGGTGTGGTGCCGGCTCCTGAAATGCCCTTTATTGCTGTGGGAAGTGCTGATATGACTAACCTTCAAATCACATTTTTTGAACGCACACGTAAAGATCCCTATGTACTCATCAAGAGCGGTGTCTTCAAAGGTAAGTAAAGCGCAGAGTTAATCCCTTAGGTAATCGCTGAAGGCGCCAAAGTCATGCTTCTGAGGACGTTTGACTTTGGCACTTTTTCAGCAATATCGTCTTAAGTCTTCATTAACAATTCACTGGCAATTGTAAGTCACACTGGTTCTTAGAGTATTGAAGAAAAGGCCTTTATCGTAGGATCGGACAATTACAGATTTATTCAGGTTATCGACCTCTACCTCTGAAATATTTCGGCTCCCCAGGAGTACGCTCTGATCCGCGGAAAAAATAAATCCATTCTCAGTAGGCACTGATTCATGAGAAATGGTCGACCAGGAACCAGTCTCATTGGCTCGGTACTGGAGCGCCCGAAAACGCCTATGCGTATCTGTGACAAGTACTCCAAAACAGAGGCGTTCATAGTCATCAGATGGTTCAACGGCTTCGCAGATCATTAGATTCTCAACGGATCCCGGCTCGGACCCATAGGCAATTCTATCATAGCACAATTCTAATTCATTGGCGGCTGCCTGCATCCCTGATGGCGCTATCAGCATTAACGTAAGGGCGACGCAGGAAAGATAAAACGGTTTCATTGGAACTCCTTTGCCGGGGTCTTCCGGCACTTTTGAGGTTTGGAAGACTCTATACACTAAAGAGAATTAGTTTAGGTAGTTTACTGAAAATAAAGTGTGGCAATCTTTTGCAACAGTAAATATTTTCATTATCTGAATCTCACCAACATTTTCGCCGACCTGCTCGTTTGCTAGTAGAGGTGGTTTTCGGATTTGTTGAACCAATTGACACTAGTAACAAATTAGGTTTCAAAGTTGTGAGGGGCTCACGCAAATAGACACAATCTATTTACGATGGGCTAGTAGAAATGTGATTTGGATCATGGTATTCTGCGAGTGATATGAAAAGCAGTGAATTAAAGTCCAGAAGTAAAAAATCACCATTGACGGGAGAAGAACTCCTGAGTTTTCGCCTATGGTTGCAAAAGCAACTAACAGATCGATGTCAGAAGAATTCAAAATATTCATTGAGAGCTTTTGCAAAGTATCTTCAAATCAATCCGGCATCGTTATCACAAATTCTGAGCGGCAAGAGAGTTCTCTCTAAAGCTATGATGCTGAATATCTGCGAACGACTTTCGGTGAGGTCAAAGGAGCTTCGGAATTTCGGGCTGATCGAGATGGATACGGGTGATTCGCAATACTTGCAACTCAGTTATGACACCTTTTCGGTGATTTCGGATTGGTATCACTATGCTATCTTGGAATTAACCTATGTGCCCGATTTCAAAGAAGATCCCCGTTGGCTCTCTCGGAAACTAGGTATCAGCGTTGTTGAGGCCAAAGAGGGGGTTCAACGTTTGCTTCGGATGGGGTTATTGATAAAGAACGGCGATGTCTATTCCAAGGCCGCCAAGCAAACGACGAATCTATCGACGGTGAATACCAGTTTGGCTCATCGGCAGTTTCAGAAATCCGTCCTCGAAAAAGCACTTGAGGCCATTGCCCAGTGTCCTCCGGAGGAAAAGGATATCACATCGATCACCATGGCCATCGATGTAAACCTTTTAGGGCAAGCCAAAGAGAAAATAAAAAAGTTCAGAAGGGAGCTTTGTTGTTTTTTGGAGGATGGTGAACAGAGTCGTGTCTACCACTTGGCCATTCAGTTGTATCCGATCTCAAAAGGAAGTATTGAGGAGTCCGGTCTATGAGATGGATCTGTTGTTGGGTATTTGCTTTGGTGAGTTCGGTTTTCTTTGCTTATGCTGGTGGCGAAGGCGTCGGCGGAGGGTCTTCGATTAAAATGGAGGCCGATCGAATTAGATACCTTCTCGAAAATGGCGACGTAAAGCAATCATTGATGATCTACCTCAAGTCTATTCAATTAGACAACTTTCCTACCAAAACACCCAATCAAGCAGCGATCAAAGAGTTGTTTCGTCAGGTTCTGGAAAATAATGGGCTCATAAGTGATATTCAAACGCCCAATAATTATGTGTTCAATCAAGGTTGCCCGGAAGCCCCTGGTCGACCGCCATCACAAATTGTTGAATCAAAGGCGTCCTTGATTGGGGAGTCTAATTATGAGCGGTTTGCTTGCACTCCGATTGGAGTCAAGGGAGGATCGATTAATTTTGAAATCAAGAAATTGTCTGAATACTATAAGGGATTGAACAATCAGGAACTCTTGATCAGATTAGCGAGTCTCGCAATCCACGAACATATCCATCACTTTCAGAATCCAGCGGTGGAACTTCAGATCCATGAAAATGAAGCCTATGCACTTTCTGATTATGTCTATTTAACCGCAGATAGAAATTCACAGGTATGGGTGCCATCACTCTATGAGGAGATGGTGAAACCTATGAGTGTTGTTCGTTATTACAACAAGGCAGATTCTGAATCTATAGCGGATTCTCCATACATAAAAGTGACCAAGACCAAAGACTTTCATCTGATTTACGAAAAGTGCTTTCAGGCGCAATGCTCTATGCTGTCTGAACGTCGGCTGAATATTTTTGAAGCTTGGAGCTGGGGTGAATATTTAACTTCGGAAAAAGCCTATTCCCGCTACGTTATTGCTTTGTTTGTGGCTCCGGTCGTTTTTGGTATAGGAGGGCGAACATTACCCTTTTTTGCACTTCGT
>JBILOD010000030.1:0-15319 GCA_044374645.1 Pseudobdellovibrionaceae bacterium
GCTGGTTTGAGTTGAGGTTTCATAGGGCTCCTAAAACTGTTTTTCTATAAATCGTTTCTATGAAAAAACAAGGAACGCTGTCAATGAGACATGTGTTTGGCGCAGAACGCAAGCAAAGAACATTTTGGAGTTCTAGTGAATCACCTGTTTCCTTCGATTTTTGCTATGAATCTGAAAAACTTGCCGTTCTCAAAACTTCGTCACTACGATGAGGTGATCCTTTTTTTAAGATCCGCGATGCTCGTGGCCACTTTGCCAGTCGCTGTATCTCGATTTGCAACAGGTCATGATCTAAAATGAGACAATCTTTGATTTAAAGTGATACAAGATAAACGTTGTTTATTTACTACTAAAAATAAGTCTCACCTTGCAACAAACTTAAGTCTCTGGAAAATGCGGGGAATTTGATAAACGGTGTTTGCAGAAAAGTAAAAAGTCGCGGACGGTGTAAACGGTGATAATCTGAATTTGGGTTCGGTTGAATGTAAAAAAAACGAGCGACCCCAAAAGAAAGAAGAGAGCAACTAAATTATATAGAACAAAAGTAGGAAACTACGAAAATAACTTAGGAGGATTTATGAAGAACAGAATGTTCAAACTAGGATTAGCATTAGGTGCTATTGCAGCCGTCGGCTGTGCTCAGAAAAAAGAAGAGGCGGCAGCGACAGGATTATACACTACATCTTTTTCGATGGGTGGCTCTGCGGCGCCACGAACAGTGGCCTTTAGAAGCCCCATTGAAGAGCTTATGAGTTTGGTGATGCCGAACGCCACGGCCGGTATTCCGACGAATATGGTGGATAGCCAGGATGTGAGTGTCAATCTGACAAAAGCTTGGATTGTTGTTAAGGAGATTGAATTTAAGGCGGCAGAAACTACAGCCGAAGAGTCAGAGGACGAAGCCGTAGAAGAGATTCAATTTCGAGGACCTTACTTTGTGGACTTGCTGGCTGCGACTCCAGAAGTTTTGGACACGAAAACTCTTCCAGCTAAAGTCTATCGCCGTATTGAAATGAAACTAGAGGCTGCAGAAGATGAATCATCGACTCTCTGGCCAGTGGATGCGCCAGCAGGCTTAGCCAACAGGTCCATGTATTTTGAAGGAACCTTTGGACCAAGTAATACGGCCTTCACCTTTTCAAGCAATGACGGGACGGAGTTTAAAGTGAGCGGTGCGAATGGTATTGCACCTGAAGAGGGCCAAAATATTCTAATGTCTATCCGCTTTGCCGATATCATCCGCAAAATTGACTTAACAGCATTGGCGAGTGCTACCGACAAGGATATCAACGACGGTAATAGAATTCCTGCGACGGATCCATGTCCAACAATTGAGTCAGGAATTTCAGACATCTTCACTTGCTTCCGCAAAGGCATGGAGAACGAAGCTGATATCGGTAAAGACTCTGATGGCAGCGGCGAACTCGAAGATGACGAAGACCAAGCTGATAACTAAGATTTAAAGTGAACGACGTACGACTTACGAGGGGCCTGACAAGGCCCCTCCACCTTTTCCAAGAGGAGGATGTATGAAAAGGCCAGATGTTTTTGACTACCTCGATCATCAAACCTTTTTGCAAGATTGGTTGGGTCACCTGAAGGAGTCGAAAAAAATTGGATTGCGTGCCTTAGCGGCTTCGGCCGGGGTTTCTGCAGCATCCTTATCTCTCTGCCTCTCTAAAGAACGGAATTGGACCATTAATTTACTAGGAAAACTGATTCCCCACTTAGAATTGAAAAAAACCGAACAAGAAGCGCTTCGACAGTTGTTTGTGATTGGTACTACTGAAGATCCGATGGAGCGCTTGACGGCCTTCGATGAGCTTCGACGGCTACCGGCCTATGCCGAAAAGCAACGTGACAGTTCTACGGTTTATCTTTATTTGCGCCATTGGTTGAATGTGGCGATTCGCGAATTGGCCCTTTTAGATGGTTTTACTGCCGATGTGAAATGGATTCGGGAGCGCTTGCGATTTATGCCAAGTGAAGCCGAAGTCGAACGTAGTCTTAAGTTTTTAATTAAAGAAGGTTATTTAAAACAGAATGATCAAGGGCAGTGGATAACTCCGAATCCACATTTAGAGTGCCAAGAGGGAGTTTATCGGCTCTCTTTAGGGGAGTATCACCGCCAAGTGTTACAATTGGCTCAGAGAAGTATCGAAGAGGTTCCACGCGAACTCCGATTGATTATGGGTCATACGGCCGCTCTTGATGGTGAGCAAAAGAAAAAGGCGGAAGAAATTTTGAAAAACGCCTTGGCAGAGATACAAAAAATGAATGATGAGCAAAAGAAACCTGAACAACTTTATCAATTTGAATTTGTGATGATCCCACTCTCTCAGAAAGGGGAGGCAGCATGAAACGCGCACTCGTGCTATCAATTGTGATTCTTGGAGGGCTAATAGCCTGTCAAAAGAAAGAAAGCACCACCACTGGCAACCCTTTGGTGAGTCTAAAAATGACGTCGAGTACCAATTCGACTGCCGTGGCGGTAATGAATTTTGGGCGATGGCTCGAGGGTTTGTTTTTTCCGCGAGCAACAGCCGCCGCACCACCTCCCTTAGTGGACAAGAACAACAATGTTGTGACGTTGGATCAGGGTTGGATGGTTGTAAGAGAGATCGAATTCGAAGCCACCGAAGTGGCTGATGTCAGTGAAACGGACGGGGACGATGTAAAGCTCGTCGGTCCTTATGTGGTCGATTTGTTTGCCGCAAGCCCCGATTTGATCGGTCAAGCGGAGGTCACAACGAGCTCTATTCGCCGCATTAAGATGAAAATGCATAAGCTCGAATCGGCAACGGATGGCGCCCCAGGGCCTCTCGTATCCAACAGTATTTACTTTCATGGTTCTCTGGCGGGCAAAGAGTTTATATTGAGTTCTGAGGACGGTACCGAATTCGAAGTGGGAGGACCCACGGCTCTAACCGTCAGTGATGGAATGCCGCTCCTGCTGACGATTAAAATCGTTCCACTGATCGCCAAAATTGATATGAGTCACTTGGTTTCGCAGTCCGCGCCAATCGTCATCAATGATAACAATAAAGGCGAAGCAGGATCGGGTGTTTATATTTGCCCAGAAATAGACAACAGCGCAACCACCGTCTTCGATTGTTTTCGTAAAGGCTTGGAGGAGCAGGCCCAAATTGGGAATGACTCTGACGGAAGCGGCGAAATCGAAGATGACGAAGAGAGTGTAAAATAGTTTTATTGAGTAAAGACAAGGGATGAGAGATTCTCGTCCCTCCTTCTCATATAATCAAAATTAGTTTTGCTCAAAGATAACGCAATAATCCCCCAAAATTTATTTTTTTTATGACAACCTAGACCTCAGACGCTATATACCTTTCGGTCTAATTTTCAGTTCATACCAAAGGAATAAATATGCAGCCAACCTCCGGGTCGTTGTTAGGATGTTCTATTGAACACCAACATTTTAGTGAGTACGGAATCTATGATCCCTCCCAAGAAAAGGACAGCTGCGGTATAGGACTCATCACTCAGATCAGTGGTGTGCCTTCTCATTCGCTGGTCACTGATGCACTTCAAATTTTAAAAAATCTTGATCACCGTGGTGCGCGGGCTTCAGATCCGCTGACTGGCGATGGGTCCGGTTTGTTATGTCAAATTCCTCATGATTTTTTTCTCATGGAGACAAAAAAGCTAGGGTTTAGTTTGCCTTCAAAAGGTGATTATGCTGTGGGTGTGCTCTTTTTGCCACAAAACACCCTGTTCCAGTCGCAAATACTGGAGCAAGTCACTTTGGTATTAGAACAAGAAAATTTAGAATTGCTGGGATGGAGAGATATCCCGGTGGATGCCACAGTTTTGGGTCCCATGGCCAAAGCCAGTGAACCGGTGCACCGTCAGATGTTTGTACGAAGACCTCAAGCTCTTTCGGAATTGGAATTTGAACAAAAAATTTATGTTGTCCGGAGAAAGATTGAAAAATGTGCCGAGGGTATGGGTCCTGAGATTCGTTCTTCTGTTTCAATTCCCAGTTTTTCATCAACAAAAATTGTTTACAAGGGTCTTTTGATTCCAGAAAATCTGGAGAATTATTTTTTAGATTTGCAGTCGCCACAATTTGAAAGCGCCATAGCGCTGGTGCATTCGCGTTTTAGTACGAACACGTTCCCGGCATGGTCGTTGGCCCATCCGTTTCGCTACCTGTGCCACAATGGGGAAATTAATACTCTCAAGGGCAATGTGAATTGGATGAAGGCCCGTCAAGGACGCCTTATTGAAGCCAAGGCCCGCATCTTGGATACAGATCTTCAAGACCTATTTCCATTGATTCAAGAAAACCAAAGTGACTCTGCTTGTTTGGACAATATGATGGAGTTGCTGGTTTTAACAGGGCGGTCATTAGCGCATTCAGCAATGATGTTGGTGCCTGAGCCATGGTTGGATAACCCAAGTATGTCGAAGGAACGTCGAGCTTTTTATGAGTTTCATGCCACAATGATGGAGCCTTGGGATGGGCCGGCGGCCCTAGTGTTCACCGATGGTAAACAGGTTGGAGCGACGTTGGACCGTAATGGATTGCGCCCCTGTCGTTATCAAGTCACCAGTGATGGTCGCTTGGTTTTGGCCTCTGAAGCAGGTGCCTTGCCTATTCCCGCTTCACAAGTGGTGGCCAAGGGGCGGTTAGAGCCTGGTAAAATGCTTTTTGTAGATACCACGATCGGTAAATTGTATAGTGATGATGAAATTAAAGCGATGGCATTTAAGCAAGCACCCTATGCGCAATGGTTAGCAGAGAGTCTTGTCAGTTTGAAAGACCTTCCTAAGGTTCAGGGTGGCGATCGTCCGTTGTCTCAGGGTGAGTTATCTCTGCGACATCAACAAATGTTATTTGGATATACGGAAGAAGAAATCAAGCGCATTCTATTGCCGATGGCAACGCAGGGGGAGGAGCCCATCTCTTCCATGGGAAATGACACGCCCTTAGCCATTCTATCGGAGCGCCCACAGCTTCTTTTTAAGTACTTTAAACAACTTTTTGCGCAAGTGACGAATCCGCCGATTGATCCTATTCGCGAGCACTTGGTGATGTCATTGGTGCAGTTTCTCGGTTCACCTGTTGACCTCTGGAGTAAGGATTTTCCTTCCATGGTTTACATCCGTTTGGAGAACCCAATTTTGACTCGTGATGATTTTGCCAAAATTCTGCAGCTCAACGAACCAAATTATTATCGCGTGGAGAGTCTCAATATTCTTTTCAATGCTCGATCTGGCGAAATGGAAAAAGCTTTAACGGAACTCTGCGAGCGAAGCGAAAAACTTGTTCGTGAGGGAACGTCAATTCTCATTCTTTCTGATCGGGGCGTGAGTTCCGAAAAAGCCTCGATTCCTAGTTTGCTCGCGGTATCAGCCATTCACCAGCACCTGATCCAAAAATCTCTTCGCACGGGGGTGAGCTTGATTCTGGAGACCGGTGAAGCTCGGGATGTGCATCAGATGGCTTGTCTATTGGGCTTTGGTGCGGAAGCAATCTATCCTTACTTGGCGTTTGATACCATCGAAGAGCAACTAGGTACAGATAGTAAAAACATGTTGAACTACAGCAAGGCCTTGCAAAAAGGCTTGCTGAAGATTTTTTCGAAGATGGGTATTTCCACTCTGCAATCCTATTGTGGGGCGCAGATTTTTGAAGCGGTAGGAATCAACTCGGAACTCACTCAAAAATGGTTCGGAGGAGTGCCATCGCGAATTGGTGGTCTGAATATCTCATTGATCGAAACCGAAACTTTAATGCGACATCAAAAAACCGTTGTTGATGATGCTACTATGCTCGATCCTGGCGGAGAGTTTCATTATCGCCGCCAAGGAGAGATCCACTATTGGAATCCAGAAACGATTTCGACTCTGCAGACAGCTGCGCGCACGAACAGTTTGGCGAGTTATCGCGAGTTTACAGAGGCTGCCAATGAAGAAAATAAAAAATCTTTAACCTTACGTGGACTCTTAGGCTTTAACAGTGAAGGCGCGGCCATCCCCTTGGATGAGGTTGAGTCAGCCAAAGAAATTGTTAAGCGATTTACGACAGGGGCAATGTCTTTAGGGGCCATCAGCCGAGAAGCGCACGAAACTTTAGCCATTGCGATGAATCGGTTGGGTGCAAAGAGCAATACAGGAGAGGGTGGTGAAGACCCTATTCGCTATTCAGCCAAAAATGGTGATTCCGCCAACTCAGCCATCAAGCAAATTGCATCAGGACGCTTTGGGGTCACAGCCCACTACCTAGTAAATGCCCGTGAGTTACAAATCAAGATGGCTCAAGGTGCAAAACCGGGAGAGGGTGGACAGCTTCCAGGTCACAAGGTTGACGAGTACATTGCGATGCTGAGGCATTCAACGCCGGGAGTGCAACTTATCTCTCCGCCACCTCATCACGATATTTATTCGATTGAAGATTTAGCTCAGCTGATTTTGGATTTGCGTCACAGCAATGATAAGGCCGATATTTCTGTAAAGCTTGTGTCAGAGGTGGGGATTGGTGCCGTTGCTGCGGGCGTTGCGAAAGCTCAAGCCGATAAAATTGTGATCAGTGGTGATTCCGGAGGAACGGGAGCCTCTCCCATTTCTTCAATTAAACATGCCGGTTTGCCATGGGAGTTGGGACTCGCTGAGGCCCACCAAACATTGTTGCTCAACCAGTTGCGCAGTCGTGTCCGTCTCGAAACGGACGGGCAATTGCGTACGGGCCGAGATGTGGTGATAGCTGCTTTGTTAGGGGCCGATGAGTTTGGTTTTGCCACAGCTCCTCTGATTGTTGAGGGGTGCTTGATGATGCGAAAATGTCATCTAAACACTTGCCCTGTTGGTATTGCCACTCAAGATCCTGAGTTGCGCCGAAAGTTCAGTGGGCGACCAGAGCATGTTGTTAATTACTTCTTTTTTGTGGCTGAAGAAGTCCGTCAGATTATGGCGAAGCTTGGCTTTCGCACTTTTGCAGAAATGATCGGACGTTCTGATAAATTAAAATTACGAGATCTTTCTGGACACTGGAAAGCCAAGACTTTGGATTTATCAAAGATTCTCTACAAACCTGCGAGCATATCCAATGCTGATCTGGCATTGCGTGAAAAAGTGGACCACACTCTTGATGAGCTGTCCTACAATTTAGTGAATATTTGTCGTCCAGCGATTGAACATGGCAAAAAGGTTTCTCTTTCTTACCCAATTCAAAACACAGATCGTTCTGTAGGGACGTTGTTGTCCAGTCGTGTCGTGCGTAAGTATGGGCCGAAAGGTCTCCCTGATAATCAGATCCACTTGCAGTTTTACGGTTCGGCGGGGCAATCCTTTGGTGCCTTCTTGGCCCCTGGGATTACCTTAGAACTTAAAGGTGAAACCAATGATTACGTTGGGAAAGGGCTTTCTGGCGGTACGATTGTTATTTACCCTGAAGAGGATGCAGCCTTTAATTCAGAATCCGCCATCTTGGTTGGTAACACGGCTTTCTACGGAGCGACTGCAGGTAAGTCTTTTATTGCTGGTCGGGCTGGAGAACGTTTTGGCGTGCGCAACAGTGGCGCTACAATTGTTGTTGAAGGTGTTGGCGATCACGGTTGCGAGTACATGACCGGCGGTGTGGTTGTTGTGCTCGGTAAAACCGGACGTAATTTTGCGGCTGGAATGTCGGGAGGTTTTGCCTTTGTTCTAGACGAAGATCAGATATTCCGCTCGCAGTGCAATAAGGGCATGGTGGAATTAGAAACCCTCGGAGAGGGTGCTGATGAGGCCTTGTTACTTGATCTCATTCGTGAACACTTGGAGCGTACTGGAAGTATGAAAGCTCGACGTATGTTATCGAACTGGAACCATTTCAAATCAAAAATTATTAAAGTGGTACCAACCGAATACAAAAAAGCTATGGGAAGAAAAATGGAGGCTACCGTATGTCTGAATTAAACTCTAACTCTTCTCATCCGTTGAATCGGGGAGACTTGGCGGGCCAGGTCACTGTTGGATCAGCAGGTAGTGCCGGAAACCCTGAGGAGTTATCAATGGAGAGGGTAGAGCCCTCCCAACAAGCTGTTGATCAGCGTCTTACGCATTATCGTGAGTTTACGACGCCTTTAGAAGATTTGTCTCTCAAACAACAGGGAAAACGTTGCTTAGATTGTGGTGTTCCATTTTGTCAGAGTCCAAAAGGCTGTCCGGTTGAGAATCTCATTCCAGATTGGAATGAGCTCGTTTCAAAGGGACAGTGGCGCAAGGCTTTGGAGCTTTTGCATTCGACCAACAATTTTCCGGAGTTCACCGGAAAGCTATGTCCTGCGCCTTGTGAGTCCGTTTGTGTGATGGGAATTCATAACGACGCGGTTTCTATTCGCAGTATTGAATCAGCGTTGATTGAAAAAGGTTTTGCGGAAGGTTGGGTTCAGCCACAACCAAGTTTGCATCAAACAGGAAAACAAGTTGCTGTCATTGGTTCTGGTCCGTCCGGTTTAGCAGCGGCCCAGCAACTAGCGCGGAAAGGTCACCGTGTGGTGGTCTATGAAAAATCTGAAGCTCTGGGCGGTCTCTTACGTTTTGGGATACCAGATTTTAAATTTGAAAAGCAGTATATAGAACGCCGAGTTCAACAGATGCGCGATGAGGGAGTTGAATTTATCACTGGCACTGAAGTGGGCGTTGATATTAGTTTCGAAGAGTTGCGTGGCCAGTACGATGCAATATGTTTAGCCACCGGTGCGGAAAAACCAAGGGATCTGCCCATTGCTGGTAGAGGTCTCAAAGGGGTGCACTTTGCAATGGAGTATCTCACTCAACAAAATCGGTTGAATGCAGGGATCAAGCCATTGAATTTCAATGGTGGGCTTGAAGCTAAGGGTAAAAAGGTTGTAGTCATCGGTGGTGGAGACACCGGAGCCGATTGTTACGGTACAGCCCTTCGACAGGGATGCGCCAAAGTCTACCAACTCGAGATTATGCCCCGACCGACCAAATATAAAGTTTCGTCCTCTCATGAAGAGGGTGCCTTGCGTGGTGGGGAGCGACGTTGGGGTGTATCAACGATGGAGTTTATGGGTGATGATAATGGCTGCCTAAAAGGCCTTAAGACTGTTGACGTTGAATGGAAAGATGGGCAGTTCGTACCGAAACAAGGAACTGAGAAAATCATCGAAGCCGATTTAGTATTGTTGGCTATGGGCTTTGTCGGCCCTCGTTTGGAGCACCTCAATGCCTTGGCCATTCAAACCACCGAACGTGGGACTGTGGCCGTAAATAAAAACTATATGACCAGCGTGCCGGGAATCTTTGCGGCGGGAGATGTGAAGAGAGGAGCATCATTGATTGTTTGGGCCATTGCAGAAGGACGTCAGATGGCAGAAGCTGTAGACGATTTTTTGCATCAGCCCGTCAATTAGTCGATGTTATACAGGCCAATCCAACCTCCTACTTGATTGAATTCAAAAATTTTTTTCCCATGTTGGCAGCGAAGCCTGAGGCTCTTTTGGGCGCGAAGGCTCCGAATACCAAAGCGCCAAGGATGAATGCGAGTACGGCGCTGAGAAGGGGGCCTATTCCTGGCTCGGCGATTGCATTTGCCAATGAGCACCCGCGAAAGGTTTTTTCAAAATGATCAGAGGCCCTTCTTTAGTCAAATTGGAATCTGTTTCTAGGCTGTTGTTTGGCTATTTGTCGAAACCTTTTACAGCGATTTTTGCTGTGAGTTTTTCAGTGGGTGGGTGCCTACGTCGACCCACCCAAATCCTATTGTTGTTCGCCCTGATCGCAATCCAGGCCTCAGGATCAACACTTTTTATTGATGAAGACCTTCGACACCTCGGATTAAGCCCTCTAATTATAGAAAGGTTTCCGGGGCCTAAAAGTGCCTCTATCTATTCAACGTCCCGTTCTCCGGAACCGCTGACGGATCTAAAGTTTGGAGTCCTCACTCAGTTTCAATTCTCTGGACTCATGAAATTCTATAGAAACATCAGTCGAGTCTCTTATGATCCTAAAAGAGAGTATTATCTGAGTGATTTTCTGTCGCCACAAATGCAAGCCCTTTTGGGAAGTGATTTTGATTCCGAGCCGACCCAAGAAGACCTTCCGAAATTCTACGAATTCCTTTACGAAGAAGACGGCATTGAATTGGATGAAACAACACCCTTTAAAGTCCTTTCAACCGCCCAATGTTGGGGCACCGCCTGGAACAACATTGTCAGTCTCCAATCTCTGGGTCTCGAACCGATGCCTTTTGAGATCGGTATGCCTTCAAAAGACCATGTCTTACAATACCTACTATCGGATGATTACAGTGTATCCCATCAGGGGACTCCTCCTCGCTTTGCGGACTTGGTTGCTATGGTCACGAGGAATCAATATGGTCATATCACGCCCGTTCATTTTGCGATTTACATCGGGTTTGGTCTTGTCTTCGAAAAAGAAGACAGTCTCATTGGGGCACCCTATCGGACCGTGCCCTACGAAACAAGCGTTGCGGGATTGAAAATGGCGGTGAAAAACTCTCCGTACTATACCGGCCATACGGTTGAGGTTCAATTTCGCCGGTTTCTCGGTGTCAATAAACCTGCTCTTCCAAAAATCTCCAAGGCTGCCAGCCTATGGTCAAAAGAGGGATTTCAGATTTTCGGTCGCAAAGCAGCCAGACTTCTCCCATATATAGAATCAGGATTAGGTGGCCGGGATATTCCATTAATGGAAAAAATCACCCGCATTGCTTTTCTAATTGATTCGAATGGAAGAGGACGCATCAACCCTAAATCGAAAGCCTACTTTCTTCCTGCCTACCAACGTAAAAGCCATTGCCGCGAAAGTCTAAAGCCCTAAATTTTCAAGACCGAGGTACATCGACTGACGTTGGTTTTTTCTGTATTAGATTCTTCCATGTTCAACCTCACAGACTCGGTCATTTTTAACTAATGAGGGTTTAGATTAGAATAAAGTATTAATTTTAAACAGAGACTCTCTTAACTCCCGAGTGCTCGAGTCTCATGCGCCAGCATTGTAAACACAAAGTTTGTTTATCGCGTCACGCTGGCCGACTGCAAAACAAACAAAAGGCCAACATAGAAACCTAACTCCACTTTAGCAAATCAATATTAAAGAGATAGACCTCTTCAGGTTTCGCATTGCTCACATAGGTATGTGTCTCTTTCACGAGTTCAAGAAGTTTTAGGCGGAGTTTACGCTGAAAACGGGAGTCTGAAGAAAATAGGACCGAGAGCGAGTAGTTGCCATCCAAGCTATTAGGAGTCATCTGCTTGCGCAAATACTCAATGGCGCGTAAACGGCTCCCAAGACGATAGGAGTGAATGATGGGGGAGTCATCTGGCAAATGCGTATTAACATTGTTGAGTTCAATAAGCCCGTTTCGCGAATGTAGTAATCCCCAGTGCTCGAGCCTTAAAATTGAGGCTGTAATCCGCTCGTGTTCGATTCCAAGGATAGGGCCAATTTCATTGGGATTCGCGGCAAACTTTGGAATCGTAAGAAAGACGTGGATCAACTGTAAATCGAAATCTGTATGATACTCCCAAAGGGCATCATTGCTGAGTTGAAAAGGGGCGGTTTTTATATTCGCTACGGTTTTCATTCGGAACTTTCGAATACGAGCAATTTTTTCGTTCAAATGCTTTTTTCGCTTCGAATTTTGTGCCAACTGCCACTCACGGATGAGCAATATAAACTCTGTCTGTTCGTCATTGATTTTTAAAAATTCACAAGCAGCAAAAAGTTGATCGGCACTGAGTTGACCACTTCCATTGAGAACTTTAGATAGATATGTTTTTTGGATCCCACACGCTAGAGCCATTTTTTCGAAAGTAAATTTGAGTCCAAATTGATTTCTGCGCTCATTCGTAAGCGCTCGAAGGATTTCTTTGTAGTCATCGTATTCGTAGATAGTCATCGAACCAATCCATTTCTTTCGGTTATACTAAAAGTGTAATTCTTTATGGGAAGTTGGTTAACTAATTAATTTACTCTCTTTGATTAATTGGCCTAAATAAGCCCATCTAAACGTCGAGTTTAGAGAATGATTGAGGACCTTTAATCCCCCTCAATGAACAAAAGGAGTTTTTTGTGAAAAAGAGTCTATTGGTTTTATCAGTAGTGATGGCAAGTACAATTACGAATGCCTACGAATACCATTGTAAATTGACGGAATCAGAGACTGCCGTTCTATCGGAATTTAATTTTAATGTGGCCACAGAACCCAATAAATTTGTGAGCGTCGACAAAGACCTTCAAGTTGGCTGTTTACAGTTTTCGTCGGAAAAGCCTTTGCTTAGTTGCATTGTGGGGACCTTAGAGACCCATCAAACGGTGGTGACTGATCTAGGCGCTTCAATTGTTGGGCTCGATCGAGTCGAGAATGGCCGCAAAATCAATCTAACCTGCTTAAAACACAACTAAATTTGTTTATTTGCACGGGGGGGCTTGTGGTTTTTTGCGGTTTCGGGTAGATTCGGGCCCACAGATTGTCCTGAGGGCCCATTTTCATGAGTGTCAAATTCTTAATAATTGCCTTTTGTTTATGGATGGGTCAGCTGGTGAGTGCTGGTGGTGGCTGGGTTGGCGGCGGTGGAGAACTCATCAAAGATGGTCACAATCCATGGTTCTTAAATAGTGTTAAAGATGTCACCTATTGCGTTTTGTTAGATCAAACTAACTTTGGAGTTAATGACGAAGTCGTCAATCGCTCGATTGAAAAAGCCATTCAATTTTGGAAATTTGAATTCAGCCAGGCCACAGTTCCAAGCTATGAAACATGGGGTTCCTTGGCCTTAGCAACCCAGAACTTTCATAAAGTCGAATGCTCTGAAAGCACAGATATCACCTTTCAGTTCGGAGTATTAAATCAGGAGCAGAGTGCGTATTTACGAAAACCGCAGGATTTTGCCGCCATTACTGTGAGAACAAACTATGACCAGAAGACATTGCATGGTCGGGGTTTTGTTTATGTCTCGCCGGAGAAAGGCCCGTTGGCCTATAATTCTGAAGGGGTTATTGGGGAGGCATGGTCGCTCCAAGATAGCAAATTACTGGATCTGACGCTCATTCACGAGCTAGGTCACGTCTTTGGATTGTCGCATATGGGTAACCTAGGAACACTGATGTCCGAAGGCTTTGTCGAGACAATTTTGGCTTGGGCCAAGATCGATTCAAATGGCCTTTTTGAAGATCAAAATTTCTTTTCGTTGCGAGAGAGAATTGCGACCATTTGTCCGGAGGGTTCAGTTCTAGAACGGTGGAGACGAGTATTTGCGCTTTCACCCACTGACAAATGCGTTCAATTTGTTTTTAAGCATGATCTAAAGAGTCCACTTTACAGGGATTCTAAAATGATTGTCTTGGCTAGTGCCGAAAAGGGCGGGCCGACAGTTAATTTGGGATCGGTCGATTTGAAAATGGTTCGATTTTTTCCAATTCATACGAGTCTAATTTGGTTGCCCGAAGTTCAAAGCTTCACAGCGCCACAGGACAAAGCCTTCATGGTAGGTTCTAACATTATCGGTTCAATTCTTGTAAGCGTCTCGAAACAGGGTCGTTTTGTTAGTCGCTCAGGAGAGAGCTATGATTTACAGGTCGGCTTTGAACAGGGTTCTGGACTTATTACCATACTAAGCAGTTCGCCAAAGGATGGATTACTCCAAATTCTTTGACCGGAGAAACATAGAGCCCGTTTTATGAGCTCTATGTGAAAGGCGCGATTATGCAGCGTAAGAACGCGAGTATTTCTCATACTTTGCGTTAAATTTTTCATAATCTTTAGCGTAGAAAGAATTATAGTTTACGAAAAGACTAGAAAGATATTGATAGTAACCTTTGTATAGGTAGGCAGCCATAAATTCGCCATAGAAATCTTTTGACGCTGCAGAATAGAATTCATAGTTGTTTGCGAAAGTCGCAATGTATTTGTTGAGTAGTGTCCACCATTGTTTAGCTTCTTTTTCACGGATAAAATTACCAACAAAATAATATTTTGAACCGCTAACGAAACCAACTTCCCATCCTTTGCCAGTTGCTTTGCAGTAGGCTTTGAATGTGTATTTTCCAAACTTGTAGTTTTTTGCTTTTGTCATTCTGAACTCCTCTTTTGGGTTGTTTTTGTGACTCACACCATTCTAAGTCAGAATTGTCTGTTCGCAATTCAAAGTATTAGACACCAGCAACAACTGGTCCTTTAGATTGTAAGAGTTCAAGGGATGATCAAGGTAGACGTTGGCCTAAGAGCAATTCGAAGAAAATGAATCCTGTTTAACAAGTGGAAACCCATACAATCCTGTTGTAGGGGCTAAATGGAGTTTGTTCCCCAATGGCGGAAATCCACAAAATCTGTAACTTTTGCTGGTGCTTAGTCGTGTCTGAATGCAGTAAGCTGATATTTGATGGTTCTAACGAGCGGCTTAGAATCAGTCTGAACTGATTCCAGGATCTGCCCCAGTGCTGTTGGGCTTCGCCACAGAATAAAGGAGTAATCACTGCGATGCCCTAGGGAGTTAATGGCAACGGCTTTCATTTTGGAGCACTGATCCTGGGCTGTAACAAACTCCCGCACAGGACAAGTGATTTCTGAAAACTCATTCAGTGTAACTTTGAAGCCAAAACTTTCGATAGAATTGAGTTTTGCACGCAAGTAGTTTCTGTTGATGGCTTCCCATTGGGTTCGTTCAACTTTGTTGCGAGCTTTCAGCTGGTTATTCGCACCATACTGATTGATAAAAACTTCTCCCTCATTAACAATTTCGACTTTTGCCGACATTCTGATGGGGGCAGAGCAACCCCAACTGCCAACACATTCTAAAGTTTCAAATTTTATTTCTTGTGAAGGCGCAAATGCCAACTCAAAGGCTTGACCGTTGACAAAGGAATCAATTTTAGGAAGTAGGAATTGCGGATCATCAGTCAGTCCTAAAGCCACTGACCCAAGGAAGGTAAACAGACTTATGTATTCAACGATTCGAATCATTAGGACCTCCTTCGTTGATCCTACGGAGCCATTGTGGTCGTCGACAAGCATTAATTAGGTGGACCTATGTAGATTCCGCCTAAAAAGTGCCAAATTCAAGGCGGCTAGGTTCAAACCGAACGAGGCGTAGTTCCTTATATTGAGTGTGATATGGCGCCATGTAGAAAAGAATCTGAATTCGGAGATATGGCCTCCTGACTCAAGTTAAGAATCTACACCACATAACACGACAAAGGCCCCGTTTGAGGAGCCTTTGATTTGATGGATTGGAAAGCTAGAGCTTTATAGCGACTGGAACTTATTCTGCAACAGGGGTGTCGTCTACAAACAAGTCGATCACTTTACATTTAGTTCCTGCCCAAG
>JBILOD010000357.1:0-4627 GCA_044374645.1 Pseudobdellovibrionaceae bacterium
TAAAAAACTGGAACAAGGATAGAATCGACAGGAATATTGAAGAGTTCAATATTAACCGAGAAAATTTCTATTTGCCCGTCAATCGCTTCTTTTCGAATAGAATATTTTATCACGGCACAAAAACTGATAATAGTTTTCATAACATTTTATTGCAGGGAGTACTTCCATCGGACGATGGAACCTTTGGAACTGGACTTTATGGGGTTAATGATGAAAACATTAATTTTGCCATAGAGTGGGGTGGCTCCAAAATGCGTTTAGTGGGATTTGAAATGTCTCCATATGCAAAAATTGTGGACATTACCGCTGGTGAAGGCAAAAGAGGTTTTCTCAGCTTCAAGACTCATTTCGAAAAAACTAACCAACACAGCAATGGCGTGGAGGAGGCTTTCTGTGAGGCCTTTGGCATTGATGTTTTGCGCTACCCCTATCGGTCTACCGCTTTTGTTGTAAAGAACAGCAAAATCTTGAGTGCTCCATTCGGAATTCACGTGCAAATAATGAAGTTCTCCTCAGCCTTAGAACTTGCAGGGCAATCTAAAGACGTCGCAGGTTTGGAAAAGCTCGCCCAAGCAATGTTGGTCAATCGTTTTGATAGAATGGAAAAGAAGGTGCTTGCACAAGAGCTCGCTAAAAACCCTTATTTATTATTGGCCTTGAAGAGCGTCACACAACCAAAAGAACTCTTTTCAATTTCGAATGTCCTCATTGAGGTTGGGGCATTGAGCGAATTGATTGATCATGTCGATCTAGTTCGTATCATTCCTATTTTATTTGAATCCGCAATGGAACAACATGAATACAACATCTTAAGGTATTTGATGGAACTAAAAGGAATTCCTTATAGCTCAATACCACTTGGGAAAAATGGCAAAAGAAATCTTCGATTAATCTATTCTGAAGTTTTAAAGGGTAAAAACTATGCTCTTTCAATTAAAAAATTGCGGGAAGGCTGGCTAGGGCCTCTTTTTGAAGAAACGGCACTGTTTTTGGCTGAACTTCGACGAACCGACGATAAATTCGAGGTTTACACAATTTACCGCAAGATTCCACGACTTCCGTCTGGTTTTCCTGAGACGTGGGCAATGACTCGATTAGTAAATGAGTTTCATGACAAGCCGGTTTTGCTTTATGAAGTGTTCGAATCTTACCTCAAGCGCAAACCCTTTTATCTACAAACTGAAAATGCACAACTTCTTCATGAAATTATTAAACTCTCGGAGCATGAATCGGTTCGTTCTTTTATAATGAACTTTATTTTGAGCCACAGGGAATGGGGCGAAACTCCTGATGGCGGAGAGATTGCCCTGTCTTTGTCCTCTATGACAGAAAGTCACTCACAGTTTTTGAGTAAGGTTCTATCGCATCGGAATTGGAGATCTAACCCGCTTATTGGCAAGATAATTGAGAGCGTTGCCACGAGTTTTCAAGGAGTCCAAGCCTTACGCACCGAATATGGGTGGTGGTCACATAACGATTGGGTTCAAGAACTAATCAATCGACGAATCAATTCGACACTCGATTCCGGGATCGAGAATCAAGGTTTTGCTATGGAGGAACAAGAGGCTTTTTTGGACCTTTTGACCAAACGAGAATGGAGTTCAGATATCCGAGCGTCAAATGAACTGATGCAATATTTCGATGGGTACCGGCCAAATGAATTCTCAAAGGTTGACCTGAACTTTCGCCGTAGGCTTAAAGCCGTCAGTGAAAGTTGGACCAACGATAATGGTAAAAATCTTCTCCTGGCTGGGATTAATCGCAATAGATATTGGACCATGGATATCATTCAAATTTTGAGAGCCGGACCCTGGAGAGGAAACCATCAATTGTTGTTACATTTAGTAAAAAACCTCGCAGATCTAGAAGGTGAACGGACTTTTTGGTCAAAAATCAAAGCGGCCTTAAAACCTAAAAAGGAAGAGATTTTTTTAAATTTAGTGCTTCAAGAGAATGGATGGAAAAATAGTCCAATCCTGAACACGCTTCTTGGTGGCAAACCTTTGAATGCGAATAGCCTCTTTGCGCTGTACTGGAGCGGAGGTTTGGAATCGTTTTTTGCCCATAATACCCAACAGAAAAATAGTTATACTGCTGGTGGAAGCCGATGTGCCCAAACGCTTGATAAGGTCATCGGTGCTTCAAAGTAAAGTTTTAAACGTACACCGAAGTTTAACATTTTAAGCTGAAACTATTCAAAATGCGCCATGAGTTTAGGGTTTCTAACCGCTTCGAAACCAAAACTAATCCGAACATCATGACCATCTGAAAGTTTTGGAATTTGACTTTCTGCAAACCATTTCACGTTGAGGGACTCACTTGAGGTTGTTGCGTTTCCACCCACAATTTCACCACGAAATAGGAGGTGACAGAATTCGTTTTCTTTCCAAGGGTAATGTCTGTATTCATAAAATTTCGAGCTATAAATGCCTAGAAGCTCAGTGACCTTCACTTCAAAACCTGTCTCTTCACGACATTCGCGTTCAATGCACTCTTGGGGTGACTCGCCGAGGTCCTGACAACCACCCGGTAAAGCCCATAGGCCATTATCAGATCTTTGAATAAGTAAAACCTCATTTTTTTCATTTAAAATGAAGATATCGCAACCGACTAGAGGGGTGATTGGTTTCGGCATTGGACTGTCCTCCTTTTTCGGGGTGAGCTCTGGATGCAGATAAAATCCTACGGAACCCACTTATTTTCGTTCAATAACTAGATTCTGTTTGGAGTTACCGGAAAAAATCGGATTGCGCATGATTTTAGTTCGAATCATTCTCGATCTTGGTGACTATATTTGTAGTGGAGCGGCCATCCACAAATTGAAGGGATAGCACTTTTCCCCCATTCGCGAGAACAACATCACTCCCCACGATGTTTTCTGGTTTCCAATCACCACCCTTAACTAATACCTGTGGTTGCAATTCTTTGATCAGATTCAAAGGAGTGTCGTCTTCAAAAATCACCGCATAATCAACACAAGCTAAGGCGGCAAGAATTTCGGCACGGTCTGATTCATTCTGAATGGGCCGCTGTGGCCCCTTCAGCCGTTTCACGCTGGAGTCTGAGTTAACACCCACAACGAGCAAATCACCTTGTTTACGAGCTTCCTGTAAATAGCGAACGTGGCCGATATGCAACAAATCGAAACATCCATTCGTAAATACAATTTGTTTTGAAGCCCGAAGTCTTTCACAAACTAGTGCCGCCTCAGAGCGACCGACAACCTGACCCACTTTCAACCTCGACGTTTTTTTCGATACAATCTAAGGCCACTGAGTGATCCTAAATAATCGGCCCGCATAATCATTGATACGAACGGCAATGGCAATAATCCTGTCGCTAAGGCCAAGAACGAACGCCAAGCCACTTGAAAGCCATACTGAAGGTTATGCTGTTGTTCAATTGTCCCAAGTTGCACATCAAACACCATCTCCCCAAGGCTCGCGCCCAAAAACAGGCGAGTCAGGGTCATATAAGTAAAGGCCATGCCAAAACCAATGGCCGGAAAGGTTAGCCAAAATTCCAAATCCGAAGGGCTTTCCATAATGAGGACCAATAAATCGGCCTTGGTGACCAATAGAGTGGCTAGAAGACAGGACAACACTAATGCGACAACTAGCATTGCATCTACAAAGAATGGGCTGATCATCCAAGGCAATGGATTCGACGCCTCATCCATTTGAGGACTTGTGGGTGTCATGATCACCTTAGAGGCATTCACTTCTTCGATAAATGTTTCGTTTGGCTTTTTGAAATTACGAACCAATTCATCGATAACATCTTTTGAGGGAACCGTTGGAGCTGAAGCAGGAGCCACGGGTTCTTTTCGCGGAAGCGGCGATCTTAAAACTGGTGCTTCTGTTGCTTTGGTTTTCGGCGGAACGGTTTTACCAATAGCATCCTGCACCACCTTGGCGGTTTTCATTTGCTCTTTGAGTTCTACTTTTTTGCGATGAAACCCGAGCCCTTCTGTAATTGGTTTAAAATTAAATTCTTCAACCGGATCCATCTAAATCCCCCCTCCAATGAACTCATTCAGATTTAGCCCAATCCATCATGATTAAGCTAAATCACTTAACAGACTCCAATAAGTCGAATTCATATTTTAGGCTTGCGACCAAAGTCAGGCAAGCCGTTTCGACGCGAAGGACTTGGTCTCCGAGCGTCACTGGAGGAAGGTCTAGCCGCTTGAAAGTCTCGACCTCTTTTTCGGAAAATCCACCCTCACTACCAACAAACAAGTTAATTCGCTTAAGGCCCTCGATGTGGTTTGTTTGCAAAAATTTCTTCAGCGATGTGGGGGTGTCCCCTTCATAAGCAATCACGTTAAGGCTATTTTCCATAACCGGGACTTCACTTAGTATTTCAGAAAGTGTACGCACGGATTCAATTTGCATCAAATCGCCGCGGCCACTCTGCTGGGTGGCCTGTAAAATGATCTTTTGCCATCGTGGAATTTTCATTTCGGGAAATTGCTGGCGAGTTCTTACATGGCTAAAATCTGATAGGAAAGGAGTGATCGAACTAACCCCTAGCTCCACAGACTTTTCCACGATCAGTTCAAAGGTTGGGACTTTGGGGAAACTCAGGTAAACATGTATATGAGGTTCGCGCAGCTGCGGGATGG
>JBILOD010000360.1:0-4570 GCA_044374645.1 Pseudobdellovibrionaceae bacterium
CTAAAGTCATGGACCAAAGTTTATACCCATTTTCGGTAACCGTAATTACCAGGCAACCAGAAAAAGCGTCTATTTCTGAGAAAAAAATATCTCTATTTTCGGTAACAGGATTTATCGGGCAATTCGGGTTTGTTTCAATTTGATCTACCGGTTGATTGGTTATGTTCTGATCCTTAGGTCCTGCAGAAATCAAGTCAAACTTGGAGGTGTCAGTTTGTCATTTGCTGTTTACCCAAAAAAAGAACAAGAAAATCAAAGCAGATATGGCTACAACTAACTCGAAACAGCCAAAAATTCGGCGATTGTTTTCTCAGCCGATCAAAATTTAAATTCATGGACCGTTAAACAATGCGCCTCAATAGATCTAACAATTTATCTTTTTCTGAGACAAAGAATACATAGACTGCCTCGAAAAGAATCAGCCTCCCCCAATCTCTGTCACTAAACTCAGACCTCAATCAAAACCACTGAAATACCCTCAAGTTATGAGACTTTAGGCCGATAAGTGGGTATGACTTTTTCTGGATCTTTGATGCGGATTAAATTATTTTTTCTGCGACGACCTGCGACTCCGGTGGCCTTCATATTCATTTTTTTTATTACTGCTTGTCAGCCTACTAACACCACTATTGGTCGTCGTTTACCCCTCACTGTGGGCACCGGCACTCCAACATCAGGCGGATCCACTAGCCCGGCGAAATTGGAATTTATCGTGCCACCGCTCGCCCTCTACGCCAATCTCCCATTGTCCCAAAGCCCGGTCCTTGTCGTTAAAGATCTTCAAGGCAATGTCGTCTCCTCAAGCAGTGAACTGATCACAGTCTCTGTCACTGTGGGCACCGGTACGTTAACGGGAAATCTCAGCAAACATTTTATCAACGGGGTTGTTAACTTCACGGACCTGACTTACTCAGCGTCCGCGACGGGCGTTGTTTTGCGCTTTACTTCGGGTGGGCTTACCCTCGACACTGCTCCTTTGAGTTTTACCACCGCCGTGGGACTGGCCGACATCACTCCGGATGATGTGAGTTTCGAAACCATTGTCACCCACACTCCCGGCCCCGGCGGGCGCACAACTTCAAATACCATCACCGTGAGTGGCTTGAACGCCGAAATCAATGCCAGTGTCAGTGGTGAGGGTACTCCCCGACTTCGTCTCAACAATGGAGCGCCCCAAACCACTCTGTCAAACGTCAAAAACACCGATTTTATCGTGGTTGAGGCCGATGCTCCCCTCATACATGGTGGCACCCATTTAATCACAATCACCCTTGGTGGGCGAACGGAAACTTTTGAAATCCGTTATGCTGATCCGAATGTTGTGGCCTATGCTTTTGTCGCCAGCGGAACGACAACTGGCAATAATATCAGTAATACCTATTGCAACAGCAAAGCTAATAGTGCCGGCTACTTTGGTAACTGGATGTCCATGACCACTCTCGGTGGTATGCGCCTCAAAGATCGACTTCCCTTTCAGTGGGGAGTTTTAAAACGACTTGATGGTCAAGTGATTGCCAACAATTGGAATCAACTCTGGAGCGGGACACTCGCTCACTCCATCAGTATCAACGAGCTGGGAAATTCCTCTACGGCCCAAGTCTATACGGGAGTTTTTGATACAAGCACCACTGCTGCCACCACGCCTCTCAGTCACACTTGCAATGACTGGAGTATCGGATCAGCGACGGCCATGGCCACTTTTGGACTGAGTGATTCGACCAGCAACACGTGGATGAAGAGTGGTCTCCAAGGTTGTGATATCGCTCGAACCGTGTACTGCATGTCGGTGCCCACAGGAACCCAAGACACAAACCCCAATGACGTTTCCTTTACCGAAGTTGTCAATACCACGCCCTCGCAAAGAAAATCCTCTGAGGTTGCCACGGTGAATGGGGTCACTACACCCATTTTGGTTTCTGTGGGTGGCGCCAGTGGAAATCCCAAACTAAAAATCAATGGGGGCCTAGAGGTCACCAGTGGGACCGTCGGCAATGGCGATCAAATACAGTTGTTCATGGACACCCCGGTCGTCACAGGACAAAAAAATATTGCCTCTCTGATTTTAGGAGATGATTCTGCTTCGTGGTGGATAGGGCTCGCCGACAGCACACAAATTTCTGCGGTGTTTGTCAGTTCGGCCACCTATGGGGGAGACCTCGGTGGCATCCTTGGGGCCAATACAAAATGTCAAACGCTGGCCACCGCTCAAGGATTTAGTGGGACCTGGACCGCGATCCTTGAAACAAGTGTGTCTCCCATGAAATCCAATTTGCCCTGGAACTGGGGCCAACTGCGCAGATTAGATGGTGCTGCGGTTGCCACCAGTTGGGCCGACCTCTGGGATGGCAGCATCGTGAACCCCATCAATGTGAGCGAAACCCTGGCCACTCAAAATAGGGAGGTTTGGAGTGGCGGAATGGGGAACAATGATGCTTGTGCAGGCTTCAGTGTAAATGGCGGAGGTTGGGTAGGCCAAGGAGGCAACTCCACCCAATCGACGGCCCATTGGCTGCATTCTGGAACTTACAATTGCAGCGAAATGAAATCCATTTATTGCATGGCTGATTTTGCCGGAGTTAATGATAGCAGTCCCTTGCCACTCACATTCACACGCAAAACCACCATGAATGCGGGCGAGGTGGTCGATTCAGACGAAAGCACGGTTGGTGGAATCACGGTGCCCATCACGGCTGTTCTCTCCGGTACCCAAGGCAACCCTGTGTTAAAAATCAATGGTGTAGCCAGCGCCAGCACCACCGCCACCGTTCAATTGGGTGATAAAATCAAAATCACTATGACCGCCCCAACCGTTGCAGGTACCGAATACAGTAACACTTTAATCCTGGGCAGTGACGTATATTCAATACAACTTGGCTATGTCGACACCAGCAAAGGGGCGCGGGTCTTTGTGACTTCGCAGACCACGTCCCCTGGTGCCGGATTGAGCCAATTTGATAGCTTTTGCACAAGTGCTGCCGAAACCGCTGGTTTGGGAGGGACCTGGAAGGCCCTCATCTCAACCGATTCGGTGGATGCTAAAAACCGGGTGCCATGGAACTGGAACACCCTCAAGCTCACAGACGGAACCACCCTTGTCGCCAATAACTGGGACGATCTCTGGGATGGAACCCTCGCCCATGCCATCGATATGGATGAAAATAAAAATGCGGGTTTAAATTATTACACAGCTACTGGCACTCTCGTTAATGGCGCCCGCTCCCTTGGATTGAACTATAATAATTGGAGCAGTAACAATGGTGTTTATAAATATGGAACAGCCTCCGCTACGAATTCGAATTGGATCACAAGCCCGGGTGCCTCAAGTTCATCTCAAACTCATTTGTACTGCATCGAAGATCCCTCCGCACCCGCGGATAGGATTCCCACTCTTCTCACTCACCCCTATAAAGTTTTTCAGGAGGTGAGCACACGAGTGGCTTCCGAGCCCTATGTGGTGATGGGTCTTTCGACTTCGGTTAATTTAGATCTAATAGATTTATCACCCGGTGGCATTGGCAATGCCAGCTACTCTGTCAATGGGGGTCTCGCTCAAGCCCCCGGAGCCACCACCAGTGTCAACAATGGGGACTCCATCGTCCTCTCAATGGACTCGCCCGCCACCCTCAACAGTTCGCACAAATTAACTTTCTCAATAGGTGATTCAGGCCCCATCCCCTGGCGGGTATGGTCAAAGGGTGTGACAACAGGAACCCTCATCAAAAGAATTTTTGTATCGGAGCTTTATGTAGCAGGTTCTCTGGGAGGCTTAGTGGGGGCCGACAATCTCTGTGTCACCGAAGCCACCCTCGCCGGACGAGGGGGGCAATGGAAAGCTTTATTGTCGGGAGAAAAAACCGATGAATCATCATGGGCCGTGAATCGAATGGGATACCATTGGACCGAGCTGTGGACCATGGCCGCCGATGGAAGTCCCGCCCTTCGAGTGCTCTCGGCCCCGAATCTTTGGAACAATTCCACTCTCGAAAATCTGCCCAACACCGATGAACAAGGGGTCATCCCCAGTACCGTTCTCAGAAATTTCACAAACACGAATCAATATGGCTTTGGAATCGAGAGTGGTGAGAGCATTTGCTATGGATATATAAATGGCTCAGGCACCCTGAAAGGCAAAATCTATGAAGGGGGTTTTGCAGGGACTCTGGGTGGGTCATATTGGATCAATTCAAATCTTGCAAATGATAGCTGTTACACGAATCAAAGACGACTTTATTGTGTTGAACAATAAGATTTTTATTAAAAATCCAATTCACAAATTTGGGGGACCACGAATTTTGGGGACGGTCGGAGAATGACTTGAACGACGCTCTTCAACCAACTCCATCCAGTTTTTATTAGTCCGAACTTTGGATCGGTCGGATGCATTCTGGAACCTATTTACAGCTGCCGAACAAAACTAATTAGAAATTGATCAACTGGGGCTGCGTCCCCAGTTCACCAATTCGAGAAATTTGATACTTTCATAAGTAGAGTCTGTTCGGAGTTACCGGAAATAGAGTGGCGAAGTTAATTTTTTGAGCTGTTAAGGCGCAATTTTGAGCCTTAGCCAGCA
>JBILOD010000361.1:0-4569 GCA_044374645.1 Pseudobdellovibrionaceae bacterium
CTGATAGCTTAGATATCGTTGAGCTTGTGATGGCAATGGAAGAAGAGTTTGATCTTGAAATCCCTGACGAAGACGCAGAAAAGCTTCGTACAGTTCAAGATGTAGCATCTTACCTTGCTTCTAAAGGAAAATAAGTTATGTCGATGACTTCCCCTCGGCCAGCTCGTCCCAATAGACGCGTGGTTGTAACCGGAATCGGAGCTATCACTCCTCTCGGAAACACCCTCACTGAAACTTGGAACAATGCGCTGGCGGGAAAGTCAGGTATTGGCCCTATTACTCGCTTCCCTGCTGAACAATTTGATGTTCGTTTTGCGGGTGAAGTGAAGGGCTTCAATCCCGAACCGTATATTAACAAAAAGGATCAAAAAAAATTGGATCTTTTTTGTCAGTATGCATTTGTCGCTACTTTCGAAGCCATGCAAATGGCAAAGCTCGAAATCACACCTGAAGTGAGTGAGCGGGCCGGCACCGTTATCGGCGTTGGCATGGGTGGACTCCCGACGATTGAAAATCAAATGCAAACCTTTTTAGAAAAGGGCCCGGGACGTATCACTCCATTCTTCGTTCCCCTTGCCATTACCAATATGGCATCAGGTCATGTCTCCATTCGTTGGAACTTAAAAGGCCCTAGCTACACAGTGACTTCTGCATGTGCCTCAGGCGCACACTCCATCGGTGAATCAGCTGAAATGATTCGTCGAGGTGTTTGTGACGTGATGGTGACGGGTGGTAGCGAAAGCACCGTTTGTCCGTTGGGTGTGGGTGGATTTGCTTCTATGAAGGCACTTTCAACTCGAAATGAAGACCCAACAAAAGCAAGCCGCCCTTTCGATAAAGATCGTGATGGATTTGTTTTGGCAGAAGGCGCCGCCGTACTCGTTCTTGAAGAGTATGAGTTCGCCAAAAAACGCGGAGCCAATATTCTCTGTGAAATCACCGGCTATGGGACCTCATCTGACGCTTACCACATGACCAATCCAGCCCCAGGTGGCGAGGGTGCCGCCCGTGCCATTAAAGCGGCCCTTCGTGATGCGGGCCTAGCTCCTGAAGATATTGATTATGTGAATGCCCATGGGACATCAACTCCAGCCGGAGACGGCATGGAAACTCAAGCGATTAAGCGTGTTTTTGGCGATCACGCCAAGAAACTTCTTGTGAGCAGTACAAAAAGCATGACGGGACACACTTTGGGTGCAGCAGGAGCGATTGAGTCAGTATTCTGCATCATGAGCCTGGTGGACCAAAAAGTAGCGCCGACTATTAATCTGGATAATCCATCCGAAGATTGTGACCTGGATTATGTCCCAAATGTTGCTAGAACCGCCAAATTAAGACACGTGTTGAACAACAGTTTTGGCTTTGGTGGCACCAATGGTTGCCTCATCTTCTCTCGCATCACGGATTAATCTGTAGGTAAATAATTAACACCTATGAAATTGAGGCCCTTGACTTGGATGTCACTATGCATTCACGTGAAAGTCGCTTCTCCTGCCCACCTCGGTCCGATATAATGAGTCCACTTATTTTTTTTTAATATTTCCTAGGACCGCTCATGAATTTAATAACCAACGATTTCGTTTTAGAAATCGCCACTGTAAACGGTAGCGGCAGCCAATCTGCCAATAACATTATCCTCCGAAGTTTATTTAGAATGGGCATCCCCGTCGGAGGAAAAAACCTGTTTCCATCGAATATTGCCGGACTTCCAACCTGGTTTACCATTCGTGCCAACAAGGACGGTTATACCGCTCGTCGGGAGAATGTTGACATTTTTGTCGCTCTCAACCCACAGACCCTTGGCGAGGATACACCAAAGATTCGCTCCAACGGATGGCTTTTACATCCTGAGGAAACCAAACTCCCCCCCTCCGCGGATCGGAGTGATCTTAATAAGATGGCGATCCCATTTAAAACCCTGGTTGATCAAGCTACCGACTCCATTAAGCTCAAAAAGCTTTTAGTAAACATGGTTTATGTAGGAGTCTTAGGTGAACTTTTACAAATCCCGCAAGACGTGCTGGAGAAAACCGTCAGCGATCAGTTCAATGGTAAGG
The DNA here is from genome assembly GCA_044374645.1 of Pseudobdellovibrionaceae bacterium. Taxonomy (GTDB): domain Bacteria; phylum Bdellovibrionota; class Bdellovibrionia; order Bdellovibrionales; family Bdellovibrionaceae; genus CAUJGP01. Next base: position 2,058 of record JBILOD010000361.1, read on the forward strand.
CCTCGGCCATCACCAGCAACTTGAAGGCGCTTAATTTGGGCCGAGAGTTTGCGAAGGAGAAGCTTGGCAACGCGGGATTCCCTTACCGAGTGGAACCAATGAATAAAAATGCCGGTAAAATCTTGATTGATGGCAATACCTCCTCGGCACTGGGTCTGCTTTTTGGTGGTTGCAGTTTTGTGAGCTGGTACCCGATCACGCCTTCGACCTCTGTGATTGAATCATTTGCTTCTTTGGCAGAAACCTATCGAAAAAATGCCGATGGCACGAACAATGTGGCCGTCGTTCAGGCCGAGGATGAGCTTGCAGCAATTAGTATGGTGGCTGGTGCCGGTTGGGCCGGTGCCCGCGCGATGACCGCTACATCAGGTCCTGGTCTCAGTCTTATGGGTGAAGCCGCAGGTTTATTTTACTACGGTGAACTTCCAGGTGTGCTGTGGGATGTGCAACGGGTGGGCCCTTCCACAGGCATGCCTACCCGCACGGCGCAAGGAGACATTCTCACGGCCTATAGCCTTTCTCACGGCGACACTAAACATGTTTTATTGATCCCTGGAAGCGTTGAAGAGTGTTTTGAGTTTGGTCAAACCAGCTTAGATTTGGCAGAAACACTACAAACTTTGGTGATTGTGTTGAGCGATTTAGATTTGGGAATGAATTTCTGGATGGCCGATGAATTCAAATACCCTACTCGTCCATTCCAACGTGGTAAAGTGTTGAATGCTGAAGACCTTAGCAAAGTGCAAGACTACGCTCGATATAAAGATGTGGATGGAGATGGCATTCCTAATCGAACACTACCCGGTACTGCGCACCCAAAGGCAAGTTACTTTTTGAGAGGTTCAGGCCACGACGAGAAAGCCCACTACACTGAAAATCCAAAGGCCTATCAAACAGTCGTCGATCGCCTAAACAAAAAATATGAAACCGCAAAGACTTTAGTTCCAAAGCCAGAGTTGGTTGAAAATCCTAAGGCCAACATGGGGATTATTGCCTTTGGTTCTACATCACTACCTATGAAAGAAGCTTTAGCGGCCATGGAAACCAAAGGGCTTCCACTGAACTATTTGCGTCTGAAAGCTCTACCCTTCACGAAAGAAGTTGAAGAGTTTATCGCAAGGCAATCCATGATTTTTGTTGTGGAACAAAACCGTGATGCCCAAATGGCTTCACTCCTGAAAATGCATTATCCGCAGTCCGCGGCTAAGATTCGGTCGATTTTACATTACGATGGTTTGCCAATGACAGCAGAACATATTTACTCCCCTCTTCTCAATGAAAAAGGTTTATAATTATGAGTGAAACAGCTTCTACCAACAAACTTGGATTAGCAAAAACAGATTATGCGGGAGCAAAGTCCACTCTCTGTACTGGCTGCGGTCACGACTCAATTTCTGCGAACTTGATGACGGCCTTCTACCAACAAAACATCCACCCACATAATGTAATGAAACTCTCGGGCATTGGCTGTTCTTCCAAAACGCCAGCCTACTGGCTCAGTCAGTCTTTTGGTTTTAATTCTATTCACGGGCGCATGGCACCCGTGGCAACAGGTGCCAAATTGGTTCGCCCACAAATGCTGGCCCTCGGTGTGTCCGGAGATGGCGACACGGCTAGCATTGGTATGGGTGGGTTTATGCATTTAATTCGACGTAACTTACCTATGGTGTACCTTGTGGCGAACAATGGCGTCTACGGCCTCACCAAGGGACAGTTTTCTGCAACTTCGGATAGTGAAATGCAGCAGAAATCCGGCAAGAAAAATCCTTTTCATGCCTTGGATATCTGCACTCTGGCCATTGATGCTGGTTGTGGGTTTGTAGCTCGGTCGTTTTCCGGTGACGCCAAACAGTTAGTGGCTTTGCTCTCAGCCGCGTTCCACCACAAAGGCACGGCGGTGATTGATATAATTTCACCTTGTATCACCTTCGCCAACCACGATGGTTCCACCATGAGTTATATGGCGGTGAAAAATAAAAACCAACAATTGCAGGAAATGCAGTTTATTATTGAATCGCCAGAAACCAAAGTGGACTACGAGGAAGGCACAACCCAGGTCGTTAACTTCAACGACGGCTCGCAGCTCCTCTTGAGAAAGCTTGATTCACGATCTCATGATGTAACGAATGCCGACGACGCCATTCACCTTCTTAGGAAATCGCGCTCCCAGGGAGAAATTCTCACGGGACTTTTTTACGCGAATGAAAGTGAAAAGACCTTGGTAGAGGTTTTAAACTTACCCCAAAAATCACTGGGTGATATGAACGAAAACGACCTTCGACCGTCTGCTCAAATTTTATCTCAAATTCTGAGCGACTACCGTTAAACGAGTGCTATACTGGTACCGGAATACCTTGGGGATCTGTTTTCAAGGGACGCCGGTTAGATCGATGGCATTTTATATTTTAAGGAGTTTTGTTTATGAAGCCGTTTCAAGCACCTGACTTCTATCAAATTGATTCAATGCTCGATTCTGACGAGCGAATGATTCGGGACACCGTCCGTGAATTTG
>JBILOD010000362.1:0-4568 GCA_044374645.1 Pseudobdellovibrionaceae bacterium
ACACAAGTATCTGCTAGATCCTGGATTGTCTTTACTTGCTGTTTTTCCAATGGTGGCTGATACCTCTGCTGATTTTGGGTGATGTGAACGCAATTCTCACAACACCAGATTGGAATCTGAGCGTGGCTCACACGGCCCATCTCGGTGCGATCGGTTTTGGATTGATGGCGGGTATTCTTCATAAATACATTCGTAGCAAAGAGGATCTCAGCCAAACTTTATCTTGGGTTTCCCACCCCGAAGAGAAGACCGAAGCTCTTACTTCTGTTTAGCGGTTTCAAATTGAGTTAGGTGTCGTCTGGTCAATCGAAACCGCTCGATGCCGGATGATGCAATTATGTGGGCTAAATTAGATCAAAGAATGTCATTGAATCGACTAGGCTTTATACATCAATTAGAAATGATTGCTCGGCAAAACGGTATTTCCAGTTCCAAATAGCTGGAACCAATAAAAGAAATCTAAATACATGTTGTTGGCATGAAAATCGCAAGAAGGTGGTAGAAACTTAATTTTTGAATCCTTGGAGGACGAAAATGAATTTTACTACTGTTGTTGTTTTCATTATACTAATGGCTGTTAAGAGCTATAGTTATGAAGTGACTAATGATGTTAATAACCCGGTTTCTCCATTATATGTAGGTACTCAGGATTATCAACCTGTTGGTCTAGATAGGGTGACACAACTATTTGATGGATGGAGTTCGCAGGGCAATCCGAAACTGGTTTACTTTCGTGATGCTGAAAGAGACAATTTTGACATTGAGTTAATACGTGAGAAAGACGCCCTTATGGATAGTCTTCATGGGATTAGAAATAATTATTTATACAAGCAACCAACAAAGTATAATCTGCAATACACTAGCTCGAAATTGAAGATTCCTTTACTATCCATTTGGCGGAAAAAAAGCATTAATGATAATGAATGCTATGGGATCTACTTATTTAGTCGCTATGAAAGTATATTCGTTTACAACAAGGAACTTTGTGATGACACATCAAACGTTCGAGAAATTATTCAAGATTCTGAAAAAGAACTATTGCTGATACTCGCGATGGCACCGGGGGAAACTCCTTATTACATTCAGTTCACTTTTCAAAACAGTGCTTTTAATATGCAGCACTTGAGTCCGCTTTCATCCCAAAAGACTATTCAGAGTATTTATGGTGAAGGCATCAATCTGAATGAGGTTGTTAAGCTCACGGAAAAAGAGGGACTCGAAATAATAAGACATGAACTGGGCAGAGCAGAAAGCTTAAATTGAAATGTGTTGGTCATATCCTAGTATTTCGATTGAAATACTCCGATTAGGAATCAGGTTACATTTGCCGCAGTTCAGAAATTGCATCGACGGAGTTTAAATTCAATCATAGTCCTCTTTGGTTCAGTTACTGGGTGTTTCCCAGCGACATCAATGGGAGAGTCAGTGAAAAGACAACACCCCGTCAAAAAGTTTAATGATGGCCCACGAGTTTTGAACCCACATGTTTGATCATCCAGCGTCGAGCGGTTTCAATGTAGCTAAAGACGGCGGGAATCATAATCAAAGTTAAAAAGCTTGAAATCAATACACCGCTGACGACTGTAATCCCTAATGAGGTTCGTTGACTGGAAGCTTCGTTCAAGCCGATGGCAACAGGCAGCATCCCGGCGATCAATGCAAAGCTTGTCATCAGAATTGGGCGCAAGCGAGTCTTACAACCCAAAATAATGGCGGCCTTCATTTCTAATCCTTCTGCTAATTTTTGATTGATGTAGTCGACAAGAATTATGGAGTTCTTGGTGGCAAGACCCATCAGCATGATGGAGCCAATCATGGAGAAGAGATCCAATGATGAGCCCATGACAAACAATCCAAAAAAACCACCAAACACGGCGAGCGGAATCACCAACATGATGGTAAAGGGAGTCACTAAAGATTCGTAAAGGGAAGCTAGAACCAGATAAATAAAAACGATACCAAGGAGCCCTGCCAACATCATGCTAGTGCCCAGTTCTTGGAAGTTCTCAGCTTGACCAACAAAGCGATAGGTCACCCCGGGGGGCAATTCGACTTCGCCGCTCTCAAACCATGATTTGATATCGCTGATCACGCCACCCATGCCCACCCCCCCAGGGGCAATGTCGGCCTCAATACTCACGTAACGGCCACGATTTTCACGATTGATTGTGGCGTAACCCAAATCTTTATGGGTGGTAGAAAAATCAGAGATTTTAACCAGGCGACCATTGAGGTTCGACACCCGAATAAAGGGATACTGAGATTCGAGGTCACGTTGATCATCTTTGAGTCGCAATCGAATGTCATATTCAACGCCTTCGGACCGGAACTTTGAAGGAGTGACCCCTTCCACTTGGGCGCGCAGTTCCGCACCAACGATGGCTGGGTTCACACCATAAACCTGAGCTTGGCGAGGATCCACCTTAATACGAAATTCAGGAAGACCTGGCTTGTCGGTGTACTCAGGGTCAACGACCCCTTTGTGGGCCTTAAGTTTTTCAAAAAGTTTTGCGCCAACTTTTCGAAGCTCTTCAAGATTTTGACCCCGAATATTAATAACAAAGGGTCGCTGTCCGGCTCCGACCATATCGACATCTTTAACCTTAGGACTGGCAAACTCAAACTCTCTGAGGAGTTCTCGGACTTCGGTCTTGACCTGACTGGTCGATTTGGTTCGGCTTTTAAAAGGGAGGAGCTGAATATAAAACTCGGCCAGATAGGATTGGCCATTGGCATTGCCGACAGTGGTGGTCGTTAAGGCTACATGGGGGCTTGAACGAATCACTCTATCGACTTTCATCGCCAACGTGTCCATTTCTTTGAGTGTCGTGCCAGGTGGCATTTCGATGGCGACGTTAAATTCACCGGCATCATTCGCTGGAATAAAAGTTTTCGGAACATACAAAATGGTTGATGCGAGACCAAAGATGATGATCAACATTAATATCATTGTGACCCCGGGAAATCGTAAGATGATGGCTAACAATCGCTCATATCCGTTTTCGAGATTTGTTTGCAGGCGATCAAATACGATGAGGACGGAGCGAACGGGGTGGCGCCAAGTGAGAGGTTTACCCTCGAAGGACTCATGGGACCCGCCAAAATAGGCCGAAAGCATGGGTGCGTTTGAGAGCGCATCGAATAGACTGATGATCATCACAAAGCAAATACCTAATCCAAAGGACTTGAAAAACTGCAAGAACGGCGAGGGTGACGGCAATGACAGCAAGTCCAACTTCGGCGGTTCCGTCGAGAGCGGCTTGCACTGGTTTTTTACCCATTGATAAGTGCCGAAAGATATTTTCGCGCACGACGATGGCATCATCAATCAATAGACCGACAGCCAATGAGAACGCAAGCAATGACATGATATTGATTGTGACCCCTGCCATAGATAGAAACACCATGCTGCCGATCAACGAAAACGGAATCGCTAGCCCGGTGATCAAAGTGCTTCGTGCCGATCCGAGAAAGAGAAAAACCACAATCACGGTCAAAATAATACCAATGAGGATTGATTCTGCCACGTCGACCACGTTGGCCCAAACAAACTTTGAATTATCAGTGATGACGTCAATTTTAAAATCTTCGCCTAAAGTTCTTTTTAAATCCGTATTGAGCTTTTCAATCTTCTTTTTGATGTCTTTGGAGACCTGAATCGTGTTAGACCCTGATTGCTTAAAAATGTAGAGAAAGATAGAGTCCTGTCCATTGAGGTAAGCTCTCACTTTTTCATCGGTCTGTGTGTCAACAACGGTTCCGAGATCGGAGATTTTGGTAGTGACTTCGTTGCCGTAGAAACTAACAATGGCCTCACGAATTTGTGGGAGCGTGTTAAATTCACCGAGGGTGCGATAAACCAGCTCACTCTTGGATTGGTCAATTTTACCAGCAGGAATGTTTTCGCCCAAATTGCGAAGGGCCGCCGCCACTTGATTGACGGAGATTTCGCGACTGGCCAGTTTGTTACGATCTAACTGTACTTGAATTTCACGTTTACGGCCACCGAGGATGGTGACGTTGCCTACCTGGTTCACTTGCTCGAACTGTGGCTTCAAAGTTTCATTAGCGAGATCGTAGAGTTCAGAACCTTTGAGTTTAGATTGGACCGCTAAGACCATTACTGGTTGTGCTGATGGATCTACTTTGCGAATCACTGAGTCTTCGGCACTATCAGGGAGGCGACTTTTTACGGCCGAAACTTTATCGCGAATTTGTTGTTCTGCGTATTTGATATCAACCTCAAGGCTGAATTCAGCCACCACCACGCTGACGCTCTCACGATTAATGGAGCGTATGTTTTTAATGCCGGCAATCGAGCTCATTTCTTCTTCGAGAGGTTTCGAAACTAATGTTTCGACTTCAACCGGTCCCGCTCCGGGATAGACTGTGGTCACAGTGACTAAAGGGATAGAAATATTCGGAAAGAGTTCAATCGGCGTTCTAAAAAAACTAAAAACTCCTACCACTAAGAGTGCGAATAATACACTCGACATAAAGATTGGGCGTTTTACGGAGAGTTCCCAGATTTTCATAAATGATCCTTTCGCAGTGTCTGCCAGTCTAGA
>JBILOD010000363.1:0-4564 GCA_044374645.1 Pseudobdellovibrionaceae bacterium
ATGCTATTAATTTTTTTTGTTAACTGGGTCACTAATGTTGGAGGTAATTTGTCATTGAGATTTTTAACAGCTACCCTGACGAGTATGGGTTTTAAGTTATTCAAGTGTGCTTCCACATTATTAAGAAATGAAATTGCAGAAAGCTCTTTCATCACCAGAACTTTGACCTCTATTGTGTCGGAAGAAAGTGCTTGATTTGTGTCTCGATGATAAAACTCAGCTAGGGAGATGGCTTTTGCGCTCAAACTGGCATCTTCAATGTTTGGGTATAATGTTTTGAAGATGTCCCAAGGAACAATGTTCATCGTCACAAGGATGGCCAGATTATCGATCAAAGTCTGCTGAGCATCTCCGCAGGAATCCGATGGCTCGACCAAACATGGTTGGCGTTGATCAGTGAATCGCTCGTAAGGTTGAGTGTGTTTTACAAAGTAATCCCGCGATAATTCTAAGACCTTCTGTGCGATGAAGAGATTCCTACTCTCACCTGGATAGGGTGCACTCCCCATTCCAGGCCCCTCCGAATAATCCCCCGGTAAACAAGCAAAGGTTGCCAAGTCACCGCAATAGAGTGGGGAGTTGGTCAACCCCTTGGCTAAAGATTGAGAGGTAGTTGCTGCCCTACCCTTTGATCCCAAACAAAGAAAGATTAACAAAAATAAACTGATGGCAATCCAGCTATTGACTACCTCTGACTCTTCCGACGACTCTTGCGAGAGGCATCGGGCCGAAACTGGGATTGGTAACGAGTTCTTCACACTTTCATTCATTGCAAGTCTAGGTCCAATGATCAGAACCGCTCTCTGTGCCAGAAAGTGTCTCGTTTTGAACCATTGATTGAACCGAGTCCTTAGAATGCTGTCCTTAAATGGAGAATCCCTATAGGGCTCGATTGCTTTGGTAGAACAAGTTAGCTAGAATTAGGATTGTGACAAAAGTTTTGAACAACCGTAAAAAACTTCTGCATCTCTGGTTGGCAACTTGATCTTTTTCCATAGGTCCTGGGTCAATCTAGACAAGAAGTATATAGGGACAGACATTATGGTACTAGGAAAACAACACCGGAGGGATGAAAGTGCGCATTAGATGGATTCGATGGACCTTGATCGTTAGTAGTTTTAGTTTACTGACTTCAACTCTCTTTGCGGCGGACCCGAGTTCGGTCTTTGTTCAATCGCAAACCACCCAACTCAAGAAGGCCCCCGATGGAAAGGCTGAGTCTGCCGGAGATCTCAAACGTGGCGATGAACTCAAAATCATCAAAAAAGAAGGCATTTGGCTGCAAGTAAAGACAGCGAGCAATACAGAAGGTTGGATTCCGAAGATACTCACCTCAAATGTAAAACCCCTCGGTCAAGCTCAACTATTAAATGACACTTCTAAACTGGACTCTAACGCTAAGACTTCCCGCCGACGCACCACCGACTACGCCGTCTCCGCGGCCACCCGGGGACTGGCAGCCAGCGAACGTCATCGCCCTGGTGATGAAAACTTCCGAAGCAATCGCAAAGCTGTAGAAGACTTAGAAAAACTCAAAGTGACCTCCGAACAATTGAAAAACTTTAAAAACGCCGCCCAAATCCGAGGGCAATAGAACCATAAACGCATTAAGTCAAAACCAGAAGGCAATTTTGTTGCCTTCTGCCCACCCCATCTCATCTAATTCTATTTATGAGCAAAACCTATTTATTGATGTCGATATCGCTTGCAGTGACCCTAGGTGGATTGTTTGGCTGCAGTTCTTCCGGTAAAGTACCAGCATCCAAGACAGCGACACAAAAAACAGCCAGCAAAACCACTGCCGATACCGATAGCGAGACCCGAGCGCGCGAACTCCAAGACGAAATTAACATTGGCCGCGAGGTCGCCGCGAAGCTGCTAGGAACCTATGGTGACCTTAATGAAAAAAAGCAAAGCGTTGAGTATCTCAACCTAATGATACAAACTCTCGCTGAAAAAGCCGGACGTCCTGAAATTGTCTATCGAGTTGGTATACTTGATACTGATGAGATTAATGCGTTTGCAGCACCTGGTGGATTTATATTGGTTACTAAAGGTCTCTTAAACGCCATAGAGAATGAACAAGAACTGGCCGGCGTGCTTGCTCATGAAATGGGCCATATCAATCACCGACATCTTTTTAAAGAGGTGGCTCCAAAACGCGAGGTGACTGCTGGCGAGACTTTATCTCGCTTTTTATCTCGAGGTGGGGCCAATGTGAGTTTTGCTTTTGGTCAGGCCGTTTCCAAAGGTATGAAGACGCTTTTAGAAGAAGGCCTCAAACCAGAACTTGAATATGAGGCTGATCAAAGTGGCATTGAATATACTTGGGCCACAGGATACGACCCCCGATATTTTCGAGCTTTCATGGAAAGACTGGCGAAGAACCAGCCAGGCGACACCAAGAAACTCCTTAAAACGCATCCAACCTTTTCCGACCGCCTCCAACGCCTTGACACCACACTATCATCTCTTGGCATGCAGTCACCCGCACCGCAGTTGACAAACCAGGCTATGCTGGATCGTTTCTCAAAGGCCTCGATCAAAAAATAACTTCCGCATCACTACCAAACCCTATCACTTTTGGTCATGGGCGGCACCGCCGACTCTAGGAAAAAGTTTAGCTTGAGTTATACCAAATCAAATCCTAGACTTCTCTCTAGAGTCAATGCGGAGGATGTCTAATGAAATTGTTTACAAAAATTTCTTATTTAATGGTTGCGGCCTTTTTATTGCCCAACCTTTCGTGCCAATCAAAATCGAAGCCCAATGGGGATTCACCCTCCACCACCGCCACCCCCGCACAACCACCAAAATCGTGGCCCAATCAAATGCAACAGCTCACCTACCATCTGTCGCAATTGATGCCGATCATTTCGGATACCAAAAGATTTAATGATACCAGCAATCGTTCATTTATTGAAGGGCAACTTGGGCAAATGCGCCAATTGGCAAAGGACCTTAATGACGCTACCAAAACCCCAGACCAGGATCCATCATTGCAACTGATCGGTCACCGATTTGAAGACAACCTCAAACTGGCCGTCGAATCCCTTCAATCTGGTCATTTAGAGTTTTCTCGCAGCGTTTTTAAAAACTCAATGGCCCAATGTGTTCAGTGCCATACCCGTTTGGAAGTTGGACCAGCTCTAGCCCAACCACTGTTCTTAAGCAATCTGGACAAAATTGCTATTGTGGAACGAGTTCAGTTTCTGATTGCAAGCCGATACTTTGACGATGCCATGAATGAAATTAATGCCGCTGTTGCTAAAGGCGAGTCTCTTTCCATTGTTGCTTGGCAAAAACTCGTTCAAATGGGATTGATCATCAATGTGCGCTTTCGCCGCGACATCAAACAATCCCAACAGTTTATTGCTACCCTTGAACAAAACAAACACCTCCCATTTTTTATTAAACGCCACCTACCCTACTGGCAACAGTCCGTTAAGGAATGGAACCGTAATCCCAGCCCTACGACCAACTTAAAGACCGCGCAAAAAATTATCGATCGAGCGGAATCAGCACAGAAATCCTCGCGAAGCGATGGTGGAACCGTCGATTATTTGCGAGCCGGAAGTCTTTTGCACCAATTCCTCGCAAAAACACAAATGCCTTCCGCCAAGTCAGAGGCTCTCTACCAACTCGGTTTGATTTATGAAAACATTGGTGAGGTGGGAGCATGGTCACTTAACGAAGATTATTACGAGCTTTGCATCCGTACGCAGCCCCACTCTGAAATCGCGAAGAAGTGTTTTGCTCGTTACCAAGAGAGCACACTTGCTGGATTCAGCGGTACTGGTGGACTTTTTATTCCAGACGAAATTCAGAAAAAAATGAACGAACTTCGCGCTGTGGCTTTATAATATTCACATGAGATACATCGCTTGCACGCTCTTCTGGTGGTTATTATTAGTGAGCCTCCTTGGCCGTACGGAGACTGATTCTGAGGCCCCATGGACTTTGCAAGATGTACTGCGCTTTGCGCTTGATAACTCACCGACCATTACTAAGGCCCGCCAAGAGAAACAACAATTCCAACTGGAAGAGGACAGGGCCAAATCAAAGTTCTGGCCCAAGCTCCGCTTGGAAAGCACTCATGGCCTGCGCAATCAAGATCCAGATCCGCTTAAACCCACTGAATCGAGCAGCGCCACGCTCTCTCTGAGTGAAAACCTCTGGAACAAAGGGATAGATTCTAAAACTCTCGAACTAGCGAGGCTCTCCAAGCGTAAGTCCGAACTCCAATACTTTCAGCGCCGCGACGAAGTTTGTCTCAGTATCACGCAGGAATATTATCGTTATTCGCTCTTGGTAAAAAGTCTTGAGATTCAACGCAATCAACAGAAGTTATTAAAAAAGCAATTTGATTTAGTCTCTGACGAGTACCTTCATGGATTGCGGTCCCGTCGAGATTTTCTACGATTCAAAAGCCAGGCCCAGCGTGCGGAATTGGACTTAGAAAAGCAAATCACCTTGGTGGAGAAATCGCGCTTCACGCTCATGGCTCTGGCCGGCTTTGACCAAATCAATCCCGAGCTGCATTTTCGCCCCGAAGAAACACCGC
>JBILOD010000364.1:0-4552 GCA_044374645.1 Pseudobdellovibrionaceae bacterium
CCCATCACGGAATTGATCTAAAAATCCTCCTCTTCCAGATTTTCAATTTTGCCACTATCCCCATCTTTGTCGGTACCTTTTTCGGGATTTCCGTCTATTTTCATCTCTTCGTCAACTGGTGAAACATCCTCTTCAGGAACTCGTTCTTTGCTGCTGCCTCTAGCTCCGTCCCCATTATCACCATTACCTGGATCCCCAAGGTCGGCGTCGAATTCATCTTCAGGGGAGGAGGTATTTTCTTCTCGGCTTGTTTCTTCGGGGCTATCAAAATTTTCGTCCATACTGCCAGACTTTGTCCGGCCTCCCTCTGAATCAAACCCGCGTTCCTTGAGTTTTGGTTGTTCCAAACTCACAGGTGAACTTTCATCGTCATCTCCGAATTCGGTGTTTCCATCGAGAAGTTTAAAATTCTCTGTGAGATCTGATGGTCGGAGTTCTCCAATAATATCTCCCGGCATAATCCCCTCGGTGGCGGTCATGACCACAGCCGTAGAGTAATTGGTCTCTACCTTAACCACCTTTATTTCCCCCAGTTTCCAGGTGTTGGAAAAAATTGAACTTTCGGTGTGACGTAAACGATGAACCGCCATAATGGGAGCTTTTTGGTTCACCTTCACTCCATCTCCTGAACCCCTATTGATATAGACGATCGACTGTGGTCCAAAAAGCGCACGCGTCGTATCGTTTTCGCCACCAACAATCATTCCCTGAATTTTTGCTGGCTCACCTGAATCACTTAAGTCCATTTTGGGCCCTGGGCCAGGAACGACCATCGCCCCAATTTGAATTGGAAACAATGCCTTAGTCACTAATGCTTTATACAATCCTTCCACCTGACCTACGATGGTTATTTCTCCCTGCACTTCATAAGCTTTTGGTGGATCGCCGACAACTTCTGGATCTCGAATCTTACCGATGGGCTGAATCACAGTATAAATAGAACCTATTTTAAGTTCTTCATCACCATCAATAAAAAGATAATCCCGTTCTGAAGCAGTCCTGGCACTTTTCTCAATTTCAAAAATAATGCCTTTAACATTTTGCGGGTACTCAGAAATAAAGTAAGGAAGATTCAAGATATTTATGACTTCCTGTACATCGGGTGGCAAAATTTCTAATGGAGTTTGATCAATTTCAGAGTCGGTTTGAAAGTACCAGCTAGGAAGTGACGATGGGAAGGATTCCAATACTGGAGGATATATTTTTCCTGGAGGTGGAATGGTCACGTCGCCCAGTTCAAGCGGCACCGTTGGCAAGTTCTGACTTTTCCACCATTGAGTTTTTGAAAGTGAGGTCTGAGGACTCAGCATAGGCGTAATTGCAGTAGTGTTTACTTGCAGGCCAGGACTCTCTAAACCTGAACCAGGATAAAAGTGAATGACCTGTTTCACACTGATCAAGTGCGGATTGGTGATGAAGGGATTTAATGACCACACTTTTGACCAAAAGAACCCATCACCGAACAACGTCCGACTGACATCCCAAAGGGTATCTCCTTTTATAATGGTGTACTCTTGACTTGGTCTCTGAGAAAGAGCTTTTTCCCAAACTTCCTGATCTGTCGGTTGGGCATGATACTTCTGATAAACTCGATAAAGAAAATTTTCCTTCTGCTCACCGTCCTCTGCAAGCAAATTTATTGATAGTGTGGCCACAATCACCAATGAAATGAAAAATTTTACTTTCATCAAGCCCCCAATCGGTTAACTACCTGGTGATTAATTTAAGCTCCACCTGAGCTCTTGCCGACTCTGGACTTCCTGGATACTTATTCACAACTTCTGCCAAGATTCGAACCGCTTGTTTATCAAGATTCATTTTTTTGAATACGACACCTTTGGCGTACAGAGCTGAGACGGCTTTGTTACTTTTGGGGTAGTTCGCAAGAATTTTCTGAAACGAGGAGAGGCTTTCTCCAAAATTTTTCTCAGAGAATGCTAACATCCCCTGCAAGTAAAGTGCATTATCACAGTAAATGCTCCGCGGAAATTTCTTTAAGAGTAAATTGGCGTAAGCGGTCAGTGCCGCCTCATCACTTTGCTGATACTTTTCCACGGCTTTTCGGTAGACTTGGATCTCCGACAAACCATCAATCTTTTCTCCTGCTAACTCGAAGAAAACCTTTTCTTTATCCGAAAGCTGAATCGGGCCCTGAAGCTGAGTCGACTCTTGTGCTATAGTTCTGGTGAGTTCGTTGTGCTCTTTGAAAATACTAGAGGGAGACTCCGAAAATGCAACAGGTCGGGCAGCCTTGGCAATTTTGGATTTCTCTTTAGATTTTGCTTTCGTTTGTGCTGATCCATGCGGCAACTGTGACTTTTTATGAAAACTTTGGCAACCTACAAAGCTAAATATGAATATTAACGATGCTATCCCCCATTGACGCATTTTTCCCTCCTGGAAAAAGTTTCGGCTCAACTAGTCATCAATAGTTTGTCATGTCTCTGAAATAGCGCCAAGTCCAAGGTTCCTCACCTATCCCAAAGACTGCCTCGGAAAAATATCTTAAATTTTCTTAAATTAATTTTCGGCAGTTTTGTGGAAATGATTCAAACTTATCCACAGGCCATGTGGACTAGACCTTTGTCAGGCACCCTAAACCCTTAACTATAAAGCTTTTCAGCGAAATGCATATTTTTCAAGCGCACTTAAACTACTAAAATTATTTAGAACTTCAAAAAAATAGTCGAAACAAAAAATGATCTTTCATCGGACAAGGGGTGCGCTTACCGGAAAATCTTAACCTTAATTCTCAAACACCGCAGTTATTTCGCTTATTAAGTTTGCAATAGCAGCAATTATGGCAATATTTAGTGTACTTTTACTGATACAGACCTATTTACAGCTCCGTGGACTAGAAACAACTATTCAAGGTCTTGCTGCTCCAGCACAAATTTTCTGTAAAAGTCTGTTAGAACTTCCTTCCGAACATTTAAGCTTCTATCAAGGTGTTGCCTGCGGAACCAGTGTGAAGAAATCCACATATGATATTCTAAAGACAGTTTCTCTTTGGCATTTGATCATTGTGTCAGGCGGACATTTTAAATTAATCCAGTGGATACTCAATAGGGGCTTTCCACAATTCCCCAAATTTCATCAAGTGGTCCTAATTGCGTTTTGCTTGTGGACAGGAGCGCAACCTCCAGTGGTAAGAGCCTATTTTGATCTTTCCATTCATACCGCTTCAAATCGCCTTAAGCTTTTTATTCCGCCCGGCTACGCTTTACTTTACGCTGCCAGCACCTGCCTGTTGTTCTTCCCCTCCTGGGGAAGCTCCTGGTCTTTTCTTTTGAGTTGGCTCTGTGCCCTACTTATTTTGCATCTCGAAGGTAGATCCTTTTTGATTCAAGCCATCGGGCTCTCTTTGGGACTATATCCGGTGCTCTCGGTATTCTCTGCCCCCCACCCTCTCAGTTTTCTCTTCAATCTTATTTTAGGCCCTCCACTCTCACTGATTTTGTTTCCAGCTTGCCTTTTGATGATCCCAATTCCAAAACTGCATCTCATTATTGATCCCATACTGAATTTTATGCTTTCCGCCCTAACAAGCATCATTGGTTCAGCCAACGAGAGACGCCCCCATTACCCTGTGGTCGCACAAATCAAATTTTGCTGGATTTATGTTCTCTCACTACAAGCATTTCTACTTTATCGCCAAAGAAAGAATCATGAAAGTCGTCATCAAAAAAATCACCACTAATTTCTGTTTTTTGATTCTGTGTTTTTACTGCCAAAGAGTCCTTGGTGGCTGGCGAAAAATGCTGGCACTTCGATTTTGGTGGTGAACGGAATCCAATTTCAGAAGTGAAAAAATACTGCGACATGAGGGAAAATCTCTTAATTCTATCTCATGCTGATCGAGATCATTTCAGTTTTATAAAAAGTTTGCGAACAAACCTTCAACGTATTTGCCTCTATGGACCCTCTTGGCAAAAATTGAATCTTAAAAAAGTAGGCGCAGTGGGCCTCCCCCAATGTCCTCATCTTCTGTCTCCGGGGTTCCATTTCTTCCTGCCAAAATTTAAGATAACCAAAGACGATAATATCAATAGCCAAATGATTCAAGCCACAGAATGGCTCCTTCCAGGCGATGCACCACAATCACTTGAAAAAATTTGGCTGCGCACGACACCCAGAAACTTGACGAGGATCACTAAACTAGTGCTTGGCCACCACGGCAGCAAAACCAGCACTTCACTTGAACTCCTTCATCACCTTTCGGGACTCACACAATGTATTGCTTCTAGCCGAACAAAAAAATACGGACACCCCCACAGAGATGTCCGTCAACGTATTCAAAAGCATTGCAGTCTAATACTGACTGAGGACTGGAATCATTTGCATTACCTGCTCGAATGAGCCCAGCCCATGCTCAATGTAACTTCAACAAAATTAATTTGGCTTATAAGCGCGATACTCTAATCCCAGATCCTTAGCCACAGGCTCGTAACAAACGTATCCATTGTACACATTGAGGCCTTTGAACAGCGCCTTATCTCTGGCAATGGCATCTTCAACACCATGTGCAGCCAACAGTGAAGCGTATTTCACA
>JBILOD010000582.1:0-2671 GCA_044374645.1 Pseudobdellovibrionaceae bacterium
AATTCATTTAATCTCAATTTAGTACACCGAAGCCAGGTGTCATTTTAAAAAGATCTTCATAATGTTTCGAAAAGTTGAACAATCAATGGGTCCTTCAATTCGGTTATTCTACTGGAACCTAAAGTATTAATAAATACTACCCTGTAAACAGGTATTGAAAATCTATTGATGAGACCGTAGTTGGTATCCATAGAGTCACTTTCGTTGGACTCATATCCCAAAGGAGAATTTATGAATAAAGAAATAGGGAACGGAGGAATGATGAACAGACGAGATTTAATCAAATCAGCAGGCCAGGTTGGATTAATGGGTCTCCTGTTGAGCATTGGAAGTCGTGCTGGGGCCCACGAAGGACATGGTGCTGGATCAACTGAAGAAGGATTGGTGATTGAATCGGGAGCTGGACAGCTTGTCACCAATGAATTTGCCCATCACCATCACCTGTTGGAAGTACCGCTTCAAGTGTTACAGTACCCACCTGATGAAGGCGTGACTTTACATACGGGGTGGGCCCAGTTTCGGAATCCCTTGGCGAACATTGGTAAACACTACCACAGCGTGAAACTGTCCAAGGAACAATTAGTGGCTGTCGCTCAAGGGCAGACTGTTGAAGTCGAAGATACTGTGAAAGATCATAAATTCCTGATTCGTTGGTTCGAATAAACGTGCAAAACGTCTCTCCCTCTTGTACCCATGAATGGGATCTTGAAATAAGTCGAATCGGGGAGGGTTTGATATGGGGAAGGTTTTTTGTTTAGTGATGGTGTTGTTAAGTGGAATTTTGGCGCAGGCAAAACTTCACCGTCCGAGTGATTGGATTCCGCTGGTTAACGGCGGAGAATCAGTATCTGCCGAGGACCCCATTCGTCGGTCCACGGTGATGTTAGAGACCGATGCACAGTACTGTTCTGCCACCATCATCGGTGAGAATCTGTTGCTGACAGCGGCTCATTGTTTGCCTGAAAGTGGAACCTGGATGCAGATTCATTTTGACGGGCTGGAAGGATCAGTGACTCGGGACGCGAGTCGGTTTGTTCGGCATGAAAACTACCAAGACCTTCAAGAAACGACTCGAAATGATGTCGCTCTGATCTTCTTCGGTGGCGGTTTGCCTCCAGGTTTTGAATCGGTTTCGATACGAACGCCTGAGCAAGGGTTAAGTGTCGGTGATCAACTGCAAGTGGCTGGGTATGGGGGAGGAAGTCCTCAGGGTGCTCTCGCAAAAATCAGTCTTACGGTGAGTGAGTTAATGACCCCTCAAAAGTTAATTAAATTCACCCAATCAAAAGCCAAGGGTATCTGTCATGGAGATTCTGGAGGCCCGGCTTATGTGACCGCGCAGGGGCGGTTGTTGTTAACCGGAGTAGCTTCTTATGTGGGCGATTATGATTGCAGTGGTTATTCAGTTTACACCAATGCCACAGAATTCACCTCTTGGATTTCTGGAAAAATCGTTCTCTTTGAGCAAGGCCTCTTGTAGTCATTGAACGGTTTGTGCCAAAGAGTTTGGTGCAGACGAGTGGTCAGGTCACTAGAGTTCAACACCCTTGCGTAATAGCTCAGCGGCCTCAATGAGGCCACCTTGCACGGAGTGAAAATGCGAGCTGGTGTCGAGCTTGGTGGTTCCAAAACGTCGAGTGAGTTCATCATGAATCAGCGGAACAAAGGCTGTTCCCCCTGTGAGACAAATCAAGTCGATGGAGTGTTCTTCGATTTGAGCATCAGCGAGGGCACGGTCGAGCGCCGCAAAGACCTTAATCTTAAACTCTTGCGCCCATCCTTCAAATTGGGGACGGCTGAACGATTCATTGATTTCAATTTCTGGATAAGAATAGTGAAACTTTGCCTGCGTTGATGAAGAGAGGGCCCGCTTTGTGGTTTCAATCTGTTCGAAGAAAGTGAAAATCTGATTATCATCCACTAAGCACAGCAAGCGTTCGATGGCGTTCTTGTCGTCTTCGCGAACAGCGACCTTCATGATCTCTTTGATAAACTCGTAGGTCGCTGGTTCTTTGAGGTGAACCATGTGAGCGGGTTTATTTAAACGATCCAAAATCAATGGCGGCATGGTGAGTAGGTTTTGACTCATTGGAATCTTGTATTTTACATTGGCACCAAAATATTGGTTCAAGTGATGGCTCATAAAAAGAGAATCAAGCGCGTCCCCTGCCATTGGACAACCTTCGATGGCGAGAACATCACTTTTCTTAAATTCAAAAGGGCCAATGCGAATAATCGTAAAATCCGAAGTTCCTCCCCCAAAATCGCCAATAAGTAAAAGGCGCTCTTGAGTTTGCTCTTTGCGGTAATTGAAAGCGGCAGCCAGAGGCTCTGGCACAAAATGCACCTGTTTAAAACCGGCAAACTCAGCCGCCTTGCGCATGCGGTGGAGTGCCAGTTCATCTTCGACGGGGTCCATCGAGTAGCGAGCGGGGCGGCCCAGCACCACCGCATCAGCTGGGTGTTGCAGTGACTGTTCAGCCCGTTTTTTCACTTGCAGTAAAAATAATCCCACCAGTTCTTCGAGGGGGAGGCGGCGATTCTTCCCAATCAACGTTCCTAAATAAGAAGGGTTTGGTAAGTGTGATTTGAACGAACGAAAGAGGCGGCCTTCAAAATCATTCTGAATGTATTCATTGATGGCTTCGGTCCCATAGTAAGCATGATTTTC
>JBILOD010000609.1:0-2537 GCA_044374645.1 Pseudobdellovibrionaceae bacterium
ATGCAAGTCCGGCGTGGCCCCAGGCATTGGGCCGCAATCTCAGTGAACCCATCATGCCCGCTTGGTAACTTGGAGTGGGTATAAGCGG
Source organism: Pseudobdellovibrionaceae bacterium (assembly GCA_044374645.1). Taxonomy (GTDB): domain Bacteria; phylum Bdellovibrionota; class Bdellovibrionia; order Bdellovibrionales; family Bdellovibrionaceae; genus CAUJGP01. Next base: position 89 of record JBILOD010000609.1, read on the forward strand.
TTTCCCTTTGGGGGTCGTTCCGGAGATCGGCATATAGATTTTAGCGTTCATTTGTGCGCCCCATTTTTCATTAAATTGCAGCAGTGCTTCTACTCCTGTAACAGGACCAAACATTGTAAGTTTAGTCACAGACTTGTCATAAAGGATTTCAGGAACTTCTTTATAATAGGTTCCTGCAGAAACCCGTACTTCAGTATTGTAGGTTGAGGTGGCTCGGTAAATAGCGAGGGCTTCCAGGGCCGGATAGGTGTAGATTTTGTTCTCGAGTTTAAACCCAGAATTATCAATGATTCCTAAAAAGCCCCAGGGTTTCCTTTCACCGAGGTAACCAAGGCCCAGTCGTCCGGTACCGCCGAGCGCATAGGCGCCAATATTGTTTCCCGACGTGTCGTTTTGTGAGTCATAATTCTTCGATTCATACTTGATTTGAGTAAGAAGGTAACTCGCTATAAAAAACCAATGATTTGTCCGCCTTCTGGCTAACTGAATTCCATAGCGTCGCTGGGCCTCTTCCGAACGATTTCCGTTTCGAACTTTGAACTCTAAAACGGATGCCGGACTTGCTTGTCGTTTGACTCCGCTGGCAACGACGGAGAGTCGATAGAGACCTCCTGGCCACTCCGGATTGAAAACAAGTTTTGTTTGTGTTTGTTGTCCTTGAAAGTGCTCCGTCCATTGATTGGATGTTTTATTGAATCGCTCAAGCTGGAGAGAGTAGTTGCTTGCCAACGGAGTTTCTTCCCACGAAAGTTCCCGAACAAATTCATTTTCCGGCGGGTTTATGCTCACAGGCGTGAGGGCTTTTCCAGTAATGCTGAAATCAAGGACATCTTCGTTGGGATCGCTCTCAACACCTTTAACTTTGATGGGATGAACCGTCCACGAATAGTCTTGGGCTACTGGAAGTTCGATCTTAAATTCAGTTTCTGCAGTTTCTTGCGTTTTGCTGAGGGTTTTATCTTTCGACCACACGCTCAACTGAAATGATTCAGCTCCCGGGAAACCGGTCCAGCTAAAAGTTACTGATTCCTTAGTGTCATCTTCAGATAAAATAACTTGGTTATTGGTTGGGGACAGATAGCCAATTTTCTGGTGGCGAATAGTCACATTTTCAGGTTGCGACCACTCCCCAGGAACACCACGCCAGTCGAGACTTCTTAGGCGCATAGAATACAAACCAGGAGCGATATAGCCATCCCAATATGTCTTGCTTGTTTTAAATGTTAGTATTCGTTTATTTTGGAGAGTGCCGTCTTTGATGGGTGTCAGTTCGAGTTCATATTTCCAAGCTCCATCAATTTCCTGCCACTCCAGATTGACAGAGCGTCGCACAGTTTTTGACCATGGAGCTTGGGCCCGTAACTCCCAATGGAATAGGAGGCTTAAGCTTAAAAGCATAAACAAAAAGATTTGAACTGGAAGTTTGCGTTTCCAACCCTTAAGCTCGCACAAGTGAATTGCTCCTTAATAGGTTCAGTTTAAAGTGGAACTCATGCGTTAGCAAATGAGGCTCAATTGATTGTGTTTATTCTGGATTTAGGTTCTTTGGGCTAAGGTCTTGGGATAGAACACAATCATTTGATAACGGGTTAATGGCAACGTAGGATTGTTGAGTGTGGAGGTGCTGATGTTTTTTTCTAATCGCCGAACGTACCTAATCAACAAGCCCTTTCAGTATAGAATGATTATTGCGTCTTTAGTGGTGACTGGTCCCTTCATAGCATTATTTATGCTGGTCTACCGGTACTTTATTACCAAGCTTATCGAGAAACTGGACTACATGGATGAGAATACCGCACTATCGATTCTTGGCTTTATCACTGAGGCAGAGCATCAAATGAAAATTGTGATTCTTGTTGGCACCGTCGTGATTCTTTTTGGAAATATCCTTGTTTTTCTCTATCTATCACACGCCATTGCGGGGCCGATTGAGAAGCTCAAAGGCCACTTAAAGCGTAAAGCGAACAACGAAAAAACGGGTCCTTTCATCACTCGATCTAGTGATTTCTTTCCAGAGCTCCCCCCCCTCGTTAACAAGGCCTTCGGAGATAGTTTTGCCACCGAAGGTATAAAAGAAAGTTAAACAGAAAATAAGGTCTACTTATATCAAAAGGTGCGGTGCTTGAGTCACGGAGAGTTGTTGGCTGGGTTGGCGCCTCTTGTGTCGCAGAAGTCAAAATGGCTCTGAATATGTGGCATCTTCATTGCATTTCTCCCAATTGAATATGACTATGGAGGCCTTCAATAGTCAGATCATCGGGGGAGTTTGAGATGCAAGTTAATCACAAAAAGAGTTTTATTAAATTCGGTGTCAACTTGACACTGTGTTTTACCACGGGCTTGACGGCTTTCTTAAGTGAGAGTGTTTTAGCTTCTAAACCCAAAACTGTGACAATCGCATTGACAACTGAGCCGCCGAACCTTGATTCATCAAAGGCCACTGATACTG
>JBILOD010000366.1:0-4534 GCA_044374645.1 Pseudobdellovibrionaceae bacterium
CCGAAAGATGACCCGTGCTCGATTTGGCGGCCACACGAAATCCCGGAGGCACGGCCTTGACAATGTCACCATGAGACATCCAACATTTTTGGACTTTAGGAAGATCTCCCCAATTGGTTTCCCAATGAACGGGCATCAATCCGTATTCACGATGAGTGGCCTTTTCAACTTCGCCCCCAAGATCATACGCCAACAATTGCATGCCATAACATACACCCAACACCGGGGCGATATCGATCAGTTCGCGAACAGGGCGTCGAGGTGAAGTGCTTTCATACACACTGTTTGGACCGCCACTCAACACAATACCATAAGGCTGTTTGGCTTTAATTTCTTCGGTGGGAGTTTTGTAGGACAAAATCTCGCTATAAAATCCCAACTCACGAAAACGACGCGCTATCAACTGTGTGAATTGCGAACCAAAATCAATAATTAAAAATCCTCTTTTAACACTCATCCCAACTCTCCCCTTGTATAGATTTTTCCATCAGTTTTGCGTTCTTCGTGGTCGTCATCATCCGAGCCTTCCCCTTTCTCTTAAGGAAAAGCCCGCCTGCGTGCAACTTACTCCCAACGATAGTTCGGAGCTTCTTTGGTGATGCTCACATCGTGTACGTGTGACTCTTTCAAACCTTGCGCTGTAATCTCGACAAACTTTGCTTTTGCCTGCAATTCAGCAATGGTAGCGGCTCCCACATAGCCCATGCCCGACCGAATACCACCCACCAACTGGTGAATGATCCCTGATAAACTACCACGATATGGAACTTTGCCCTCAATGCCTTCGGGCACAAGCTTTTCGGCCTCATTGACATCGCCTTGGAAGTAACGATCTTTAGAACCCTTCGCCATGGCGCCTAAACTGCCCATGCCACGATAAACTTTATAGCTACGACCTTGAAACAAAATTGTTTCACCGGGTGATTCTTCGGCCCCGGCTAATAGATTTCCAACCATCACTGAATTGGCACCAATGGCCAACACTTTAGTGATGTCGCCAGAGAACTTAATACCACCATCGGCAATAATCGTACGTCCGTACTTCTTCGCCATCTGCGCGCAATCATAGGCCGCTGTGATCTGTGGCATACCCACTCCCGCAACCACACGAGTGGTACAAATACTTCCCGGACCAACTCCCACCTTCACCACATCAGCACCCGCTTGAAACAGCATTTCCGCCGCTTCAGGAGTTACAATATTTCCCGCCACGATAATAGTGTCTGGGTGTTTCCTATGAATCAGTTTCACCATTTCCACAACATTCTTTGAATGCCCATGGGCCGTATCAATCACTAAGACATCACAGTGCGCTGACACCAGAGCCGCGGCACGATCCACAGAATCTGCCCCCGTACTAATGGCAGCCCCCACCATCAACCGCCCTTGTTTATCTTTGGTGGCCTGAGGATACGCTTTGGCTTTTTCAATATCTTTAATGGTGATCAAACCTTTGAGGCGCCCCTTATCATCGACAACCGGCAATTTTTCGATTCGGTATTTTTGCAGAATCTCGCGCGCCTCTTGCAAGGTCGTACCCACCTTAGTGGTGATCAATCGATCTTTGGTCATGATATTGCGAATGGGCTGTTGAAGATTGGTTTCAAAACGAAGATCGCGATTGGTTAAAATACCGACGAGCGTTCCCTGAACTGTGATGGGCACGCCGCTGATCGTGTACTTACGCATAAGTTCAACGGCCTCAGCCACCAATTGATCCGGGCCCAAGGTGATTGGATCACTGATCATTCCACTTTCGTATTTCTTAACTTTCTCTACTTCAAAGGCCTGCTCATCAATGCCGAAGTTTTTATGAATAATACCAAGACCCCCCAATTGGGCCATAGTACGGGCCGTGCGATTCTCAGTCACCGTATCCATCGCCGCTGAGATAATTGGAGTGTGTAACTTAGTTCCACGAGCAAATTCGGTGATTGTGCTCACTTGTGAAGGAACCACTTCGGAATATTGAGGTAACAACAACACATCATCGAAAGTGAGAGCTCTTCGGATAAAGCCTAACCCTGAGTTCTTTTGATCGACCACCATCTACGCCTCCAAATTTTTATTTGATTAAGAATACTGATTTCCGATCAAAGATGCGAGAGAAGAATGGCTTTTAGGCTGTGCGCTAAAATATTTACTTCGATATACAAAAGTACGCCCTCTTGAGTCTTAGGTACCCACAAAACCAGAGCAGCCTATTGAAGGTAACTCTTACCTATACCAGGTGGTGTATGTCTGATAATTCGCGGCAGACTTCGGCAAAAAGGCGAGTTCCTCGGCGGTCAAAGGACGAATGGCCTTCGCTGGCCGCCCCAAAACCAACATGCCTTCTGGAAAATCACTGCCTTCCGTTACCAAAGAACCAGCACCAACAATCGACTGCGCGCCGATCTTGGCCCGATCCATTATGATGGCACCCATTCCGATCAGGCAATGATCTCCGATGGTACAACCATGGAGAATGGCGGAATGCCCAATGGTTACACCTTCACCAATGGTAGCCGCTGCCTTATTCCAGGTCCCATGAACAACGGCATTATCCTGAATGTTCGTTCGCGCCCCAATAACAATTGGCGCTACATCGCCCCGCAAAACCGCGTTAAACCAAATGGAACTTTGATCCCCAATACGAACATCCCCAACGATCTTTGCACCGTCAGCCACGAAAACGTCATTTCCCAAATTGGGTTTAGTGCCTCGACAAGGAATTTCCATAGGAACCTCCTAAACTGTGAACCCTCTTAATTTATATAAGAGTGATTTTTTGAAAGTAAACCTGGATTATTGAGTAACTCACGTCGTTGTTCGTCAATTTCCGCCACCATAACGCGGCTACGCGCTATAAACTCCCGCGTGGTGTACAATGGCACTTCCAAATACAGGCAAAGCGACAAAACTTCTTCTGCCTTTAATTTCAAACTGCGCACCGCTGGATGCCCCGATACAAACAACTTCACGAACTGATGTGAATTCTTGATCTCGACGAAGACACATTTTTCGATTTGCATCCCCAGAGCCTTAAGCAATGCAGCGGTGGCTTTGTGTGGACTTACCGGCGCAATGGTTTTGTTTGACTGCGCCAAAGTGATCCCGGCTTCGAGAGGATTCAATGGGATGGGTAAACTCAAATCCTGCTTGAGTGCTTTCAAGATAAGCAATGGCTGCCCCATCTCAGCCCCTACCGAGAGTCCGTAAGCTGACAGCTCAATCAGCTCTTGATCCGTAATTTCTCCCATTTCCTCCAATGGCTGATGGAACAAAAACTGGGTCAAGGTTTCAGGCAAAAGATCTTCATTTTTCATTGGGTAACCAACTCTCCTCTAAAGGTCGCAGGCATCGCCCGCGTGATGCGCACAGGGACGGTTTTTCCAACCATATCTTTTGGTCCAACAAAGTAAACGTTTTTATTTTGCGTGGAGCGGCCATGCAAATTTGCCCGCTCTTCGTTGTAATGCTCCACGAGCACATCCAGAACCTGTCCCTCGTAGCGTTTGACCATTTCGAAGGCCATTTTGTTGTGCGCTTCGAACAATTCAGCCAATCGACGCTCTTTAACATCTTCCGCCACTTGATCCTCAAAACGAGCGGCTTTCGTGAAGGGGCGCGGCGAGTATTTGAACGCAAAAATGGTTTCAAAACCGGCGTCTAATACCATGCTCACGGTGTCTTGAAAATCCTCTTCAGTCTCACCTGGAAACCCGACGATGATATCGGTCGATAAGACCACATTTGGAATAATTTTCTTAATCTGAGCGATCTTTGCAAGGTACTCGTCTCGAGTGTAGCCTCGATTCATTCGCTCCAAGACTCGGGTACTGCCGCTCTGGAATGGCAAATGAATGTATTCACAAATTTTATTTTGATGATTTGCCATCACCTGCATGAGTTTTTCATCAAAATCTTTCGGATGACTGGTGGTATAACGAATGCGCTCGATGGTTGTATCCACAGCTATACCCTTCAGCAAATCCGCAAAGTCTTTTCCACATTCAGACTCGTAAGAGTTCACATTTTGCCCCAGCAAAGTGACTTCCTTGACCCCTCTTGCAATCAAATCACTTACGTCTTTAAGGACGTGGTCATAGGGACGGGATTTTTCACGTCCGCGGGTATAAGGGACAACACAGAAGGTACAAAAATTATCACACCCTTTGGTCACATTCACAAAGGTGGCCACGCCTGGATTGCGCACCAGAGTCTCTACATAATAAGGCGCACGGTGTTCAAATTGCGTCTGAATGGTGCGATTTTCAGTGTGGAATACGTTAGCGATGATTTCTGGAAGCTGATCAATGTTGTCCGTTCCAAACACGAAGTCGATCATGGGCTGATTTTTGATCAAAGTGCCCTTCTCCTGGGACCCCACGCATCCGCCAACACCAATCTTTAACTCAGGATTTTTCTCGCGCAAGCGTCGGAACTTACCAACTTCAGAATAAACTTTGTGAACTGGTTTCTCCCTAACACTGCAAGAGTTAATGATGATCAGCGAGGCCTGCTCAGGCGTTGGCACTGGCGTAAAATTGGC
>JBILOD010000368.1:0-4525 GCA_044374645.1 Pseudobdellovibrionaceae bacterium
TCCCCTCAGTATTGAACTCACAGGGACATTCAATAATTTACTTTTGCTCATGTACAATGTTGCAACCCTTGAACGGGTGACTAACTTTGGTGATTTTCAGTTTTCCAATGCTAATAGTAATGGGTATGATGGTTCGCTGAAGCTTACTACTAAAGTCATCGGTTATAAATACAAAGCTCCCGGGCCGTCATCAAAAGTTGAAATAAGTCCTTCAGAAGGAGGACAATGATGAATTGGAGTCAAAGGGCAAAAGTGATTCGTTTGGGTTACGGCATACTCGGAACAGGATGCTTCCTCCTTGGACTCTACTTATCTGGAATTTTGTTGAGCCAGCAATTTGCAAGAGCGCAGGAAGCTGAGCTTGCGGAGGGCGACACTCCAGTCGAGAAGAGAGTGGATGATGCGGAGGCCCCCCATGCTGCCAATTCTTCCGATGCCAAGACTCCAGGTGCTGAATCGCCTTATGAAGCGACTCCGTTGGAAGGAAGCCCACCCGTTTTCGATACGAATGCAGACTATCGCTATGAACCTGTGGGAAAAAGAGATCCATTCCGACCTTATCGTGACTCCAAAATTGGAATTGGTCTCATTCGCGCGACTACGCGTCCCCAGGAACCACTCGAGAAATTCGATATAAAATCATTGGAAGTCGTAGCCATTGTGTGGGGGAACGACAAGCCTAAGGCGTTGATCCAAGATCCCAACAAGCAGGTTCACTCGGTGGCTAAGGGGCAGCGTATTGGCAAGAATGATGGGTTTATTGCAGAAATTCGCGAGGGCGAGATTGTCGTGGTTGAGTTGTTCGACCTCAACGGCAAAATTGTTAAGGAATCTGTGGTGATACCGATTAAAAAATAGGAATTTCAGAGGGAGTGCTATGAAGAAAAGTGTGAAGTTCATAATGATGATGGCATTGTGTGGTACCCTCTTGTCTTGTGCCGGCCAACCTGTTGGTGAAGAAGGAGAATTTGCAGGGGAAGATGAATCTGTCAATTTAACTGATGAAGGTGGAGAGACTGCCGATAGTGGTGACGGATTTGATGACTCCGCCGCTGAAGCCACAGAACCTACTGAATCCACGGATACGGCTGACACAGGTGACGATCTGGAAAGTTTAGATCAGGACCTGGAAAAGGAACAAAAGGTTGCTGAAGGAAATTCGTCAGGGACCGAAGAAGACCCTTTGGCAGAAGAAATCAAAAAAGATGGAGAAACAGCCGATCCTCAGGCACAAGCTCAAGCTGAACCCAAAATCGAAGAAAATGGAACGTCCCCGGATGTGGTCGCGGCAGAAGAGACAAAAGATCCGCTTTTAGATGTGCCACCGATAGATTCGGCACCTGTCATTTCTGATTCAAACACCGTACCGCCAACACCAGAGCCTCCCCCTCCTGCGCCCACAGAGAGGCAGGCTGCTGCCAATCAAATTACGAATATTAAATTTGAAGGTAGTGAAGGTGGTGGATCGATTGTCATTGAGGGGCGTCAACCTTTGGATTTCACAAGTCGGTTGAATACTCAGTCGAATCAATATGTCATCGAAATAAAAGACGCTCAGTTGCCAGAACACCTAAAACGACCTTTTATCACTAAGGATTTTCCCAGCTCCGTGGGGTCCATCGATGCTTACCAAACTCCTGGCAGTAATACCGTAAGAGTGGTCGTTCAGCTGCGGGTTGGCGCGAGTGAACCGACAACCCACGCCGAAGGAAGTAGCATTATTGTAATTCCTCCGGGAGCTGTGTCGGTTTCAAGTACGGAAAACCTAGCGGCATCGGACTCGGGTGCGGGGGGGGCTCCTGGTGAGGGCTTACAGGGAGGTATCCTTTCGAGTAAAAATCTCGAACAGTTCCTGTCAGGTAACATGAAGTATTACGGCAAAAAAATCTCGATTGAGGTTAAGGATATTGAGGTTCGCAACGCGATCAACTTGATTGCGGAGGAGAGTGGCGCAAATCTGATAATGTCAGAGGGAGTCACAGGCAATTTGGCGATTAAGCTCAAAAACGTTCCTTGGGATCAGGCGCTTGTACTGATCTTGAAGGCAAAAAAACTCGGCTACACTCGGCAAGGAAATGTGTTGCGAATTTCCCCAATGTCAGAAATCAAGCAAGAAGAAGAAGATGCCTTGAAGTTGGTTGAATCGAGGAGAAAAATTGAACCGTTGAAAGTACAAATGATTCCGATCAACTATGCAAAAATCATTGACCTTCAAGGTCAGATTAAGTCAGTCATTACTGAGCGCGGGAATATAGTTGCTGATGGCAGAACAAACTCTTTGATTCTCACTGAGACTGAAGAGGTCTTGGAAAGGGCAAAAAAAATCATCTCCAGTTTAGATATTGCTCCTGCGCAGGTTTTGATCGAAGGTAAGTTGGTAGAGGCTCGAGAGAGCTTCAATAAAAGAGTTGGAATTCATTGGGATGTGTCCGGGGCCCCTATCAATCTTGGAGATGGCACCAACGGACCAACGAACCTAACCCCCAATTTGAGTATTAAACCCGGCAGTATTTCCGGCGGCAGCTTAGGTTTTAATTTAAGTTTGGGTACCTTGGATATATTGGGTGACCTCAATGCTGTTTTGGCCCTTGAAGAACAGGAAGAAAATGTTCGTGTTATTTCTTCGCCAAGAATCGTAACTCTTCATAATGAAGAGGCGAATATCACTCAAACAGCAACTGTCCCTGTTGTGGCTTCTCAGAATAAAAAAGAGGGTTCCGTTACATACAAGGATTTGAACTTGAGAATGGATTTAAAGGTTACGCCCGAAATTGCAAGTAACGGTGTCGTTCAAATGAAAGTAGATATTTCGCGGGAATTCCTAGGTGCCATTCGGGATGATGGCAGTGCCGGTTCTCATCAACGGACTGCGAAAACCAAGGTGTTGGTTAAGAGTGGTCAAACAGCGGTGATTGGTGGAATCTACCAGAATGACTCAAGCCAGATGGAGTCTGGCGTTCCGTTCCTTAAGGACATCCCTGTACTTGGCTTTTTATTCCGGAATGGGAATTTTCATAAAGACAAAACCGAGTTATTGTTATTTCTGACCCCTCGAATCCTTTCACAGGCCGGTTCACCAGTCATGGCCCAGGAAATTTCGCCTCCAAGCCCTGAAGAATCAGGGGGCGAAACTAATCTGGAATAGAATTCGCATTTGTGCTTAGAATAAACTATAGATGCGATTTCAAAAAGCGTTCTACGGCGCGATAGAAGTCAAAGATGTTTTCTTCATTCCGAAATCCGTGTCCTTCATTTTCTTTCACCATGTATTCGACCGAGATACCCCGTTTTCGGAGAGCTTCGACGATCGTATTGCTTTCAGTTATTTTGACTCTAGGATCTTTCGCCCCATGGGCAACGAAGAGTGGAACTCGAATTTGATCGACATGAAAAGTTGGCGATGCGGCACGAAGGAGTTCAGCTTCCTTTTCGGGGTCGCCAATCTGTACATACATTCTTTCCAAATATGGTTTCCAATAAGAGGGAAAGGATTTCATAAAGGTGAAAAGGTTCGAGATGCCAACATAGGAAATTCCACAAGCGTACAAATCAGGATTGAAGCTGAGACCAGAAAGGGCAGCATAACCACCGTAAGAACCTCCGTAGATTGCGATTCTATTAGGGTCGGCAATTCCTTGTTGCTTCAACCATTCCACTCCATCTGTTAGGTCGTCCTGCATTTTCTTCCCCCACTGTTTAAAGGAGGCCTCCCAAAATTTTCTTCCATACCCCGTAGATCCGCGAAAATTAGGCTGAAAGACGGCATAGCCAAGGCTGACGAGGAACTGAACTTCCTCGTCGAATCCCCATTTATCTCGCTTCAACGGACCACCATGTGGATAGATGATGACGGGAAGTTCGTTTGGATTTAAGGCCCGGGGAATAGTCAAATATGCATGGATCAAAAGTCCATCGCGTGACTTGTATTCGATACTTTGCATTTCGCTCATCTGGTCGGGCTTTAGCCATGGCGCCACGTCTGCCAGCTTAGACAAAGCGTGATTGTTGGCATCGTAAATGTAATAAGAACCCTTATTCACATCACTATAGGCTTGCACGATGACGATTCTTTCATTTTCATCGAACCCTTGAATTACAATTTCCATATTTGGCAGCTGTGTTTTGAGATTTTGAAAAATCTTTTCCATGGATGGATCAAAAAAGTGTCTATCCAGTCTTTCTGTTTGAAATCGCGCCTCCCACAGTACATGGTGCTTTCTGGAGTAGGAGAGCTTTTCGACATCTACCACTGGGTGTTGAAATAATACTTTCTCGCTGGCAGTTTCTAAATCGAGAGCAACGATGGCTGACCTATCGCGGCCTCGATTGGAAACGGCGTAAAGGCTTTTGTCATCAAGGGTAAAGAGTACAGGGCTTACGGATTCACGAAAATCAGTCTTCAACAATGTTCTGAACTTCGATTTTTCACCAGAGCGTACAATCACTCCACGATTGACCCCATCGGTGGTGACCGCTGCTCGCACGCGCCCATGAAGATCGACAAGCCACTCTGAGACATCACCTG
>JBILOD010000369.1:0-4524 GCA_044374645.1 Pseudobdellovibrionaceae bacterium
ACGAAGCAGGCTTTTTCTCTTGGGTTTAACTTCAAAAATGCCTTTGGAGATTTTAACGTTAACACGAAAGTTATGAGTGCTTTTGAAGTGGTCAAGCAGGATCAATGGTCGGAGTACTGCTTCACTTTTGATGGGAGTACAGCGAGAATTTTTGTCAATGGAAACTATGTTTCTGAAAATCATGGCTTAAGCACATGGAGTTTAGTGAGAAACCTGTTTTACATTGGTCGGGGAATAAATGGAACGGGCTATTTGAACGGCAAAATTGATGAAGTTCGACTATCTAAGTCTGTTCGCAGCCATGTTTGGTTGAATCTTGAGTATGCAGCAGTACGAGATTCTCTGCTCCATTATGGAGCGGCAAGCAGTGTTAACAGTCAGGGGAGTGAATATTTTGAAATCAAGCTCGATGCTCCATCAAACGAAGAGGTGATTGTTCCCTATGAAATATCGGGTTCAGCTAGTTTTGGTACCGACCACAATTTGAGTTCTGGTTTTGTTTCAATGCCACCCGGTCAGACTTCGGTTCAGATACCTTTTAATTACTATCGAGAACGCGCCATTGAGTCCGATGAAACAATTGTTGTTACTTTAGCGGAGCCAACTGGAGCCGGACGAATCGCCGACTCAACCGAAGCACTAACCCTTGTGGATGAGCCAAACAGTCTTCCTATCATCGCTGACAGAATTGTGACTCTCGGTCCACAAGAAATTACGACTATTGATCTCATGAATGGTGCATCAGACAGCGATGGCGACCCTTTGGTTGTTCAAATGGTGGGAAGTACAACATTAGTGAATCGATCTATTTCAGATACCTTTTTGCAGCTCACTGGAATGGATAGTGTGGGTTCGTCAGTGGTTAACGTGATAATCTCAGATGGCAACTCAAGTGTGACCAAGAGCATTACAGTGAATGTCACGTCTCCCTCTACCTGGACGGGTGCTGCTGGGGATGGTTTATGGAGCAATCCTGGGAACTGGAGCGGTTTACAAGTTCCATCCGCAAACTCTCGCGTCTATTTTGAGGGAGCGGCCTGTGGAACGCACTGTGATGTGACCATTAATACGAATGTTAATGTGCGGTTTATTGGTATGGGGTCATCCTATCTAGGAACCATTACTCAGCAAGGTGGCAATACCATCACCATTGGGGCCACTGGGTTGGGAGGATTCATCCAGAATGGTGGTAGTTTCTTAGGGGGGACTGGTCCTATTAGTATCTCTGGTCCTACACGGTTTGAAGTTGGATCCTTTAGGGCGACCAGTGGAACTTTAACTTTTGCTGCACCACCGATTGGAAACTCTATAATGTTGGATTTTGGGAGCGGATTTAATTTTCAACATAACAATGGTACTGTTGTGCTGGTGGCTCCGAATGCTGATATGGATATCACCGATTGTGATATGATTACCGCCACTCAAGTTCAGTTTAACAATTTAACAATTACAAGTGGGGCCCTGGCAAACTGGAGCGCTGTGAATCCTAGAGGAAGTCCCATTAGCGTGCTAGGAAATTTTGTTTCTACGGGAAATCGCGCTGTTTTGTTTGCCGCAGAAATTCATTTGCATGGAAACTTCTACCAAACAAACAATTCGACCTATTCGATGAGTGGCAGCGATATCATTTTTGAAGGTCCTGGATTGCAAACTTATTCTTGCAGCGGTACCTGTCGGGCCATGCACAAATTTACCATCAACAAGACTTCAGGTTCTGTTGAGCCATTGGATGCCAACCCTGTTGCCGTTACTGATTTCGAACTGAGGAGCGGAACATTCAAGGCCTCAAGTTCTATATTTAGGGTTGGCGGCATGAACAGGTACGCGGGTCCAAGCTATTCAAGAGACAAACTCTTCACTGTCAACAATGGGACGAACTTTATTCCTAATGGTGGTACTCTCGCCTTCGAACGAAGTTTAGAGAATTGTTCGTTCAATTCGGAAGGAACGTTTCTTCTTTTACCAACTGATCAATATTTTACCGTCAACAACTTGAGCTTTCTGATACATCCATTTGCTAATAAATGTGCTAGCTGGAATAATACCTATATACTGCCTTCGACCTATGGATTTAGAGTTTTGGGTAACGCTCATCTGGGGTATGGTAAACTAATATCTGGAAATCTTCTGGTTGAAGGTGATGTAACGATTTCGACCGGTCTTGAGGCCAACAGCACGACCTCCTTATCTTTTGTTGGCAACAACCAGCAGACTTGGACTCATAGTGCGGGAAATATGATTTTAGGAACCATAACCATCGATAAGCCGTCAGGCCAGGTTACTCTGGGTTCGAACATGACTCTGAATCCAGGCCAGAATTTAAATCTAGTTCAGGGGACTTTAAACCAAGCTGCAAGTCCGACGGGATTTTCGCTGGCAGTGCCTGGAATACTTACACTCCAACCGTCAACCACAATCAATCAAATGGGTGGCGCTTTGACCTACGGTACGCTTTTGGGTTCAGGTACCATAAATCCATAATGGGATCGATTGGAGTATTTGTTCCTACGGGATTATTGCGTGCTAAAAACTTGCACTAAACAAGGTAAAGACACCGCTTTGAAAAACACTGAAAACACCGAAGTCAAAGTTGTCATTAAAAACAACGTCACCAATTATCTTACCAGCGCTGTCAAGATCGGTGAAAAGAACCCGATTGGTATTGGTGTCAAATCGGTAGATATACCAATGTGGTTGAGACAGATCACGTTTTATGACCTTGTAAACCACAATATTTTTTGAATCAAAATAGCGAACGGCCGATATACTTTCTCCGTCAGCGAGAGGAATCGATATTTTTTTGCGTTTTTGTGAAACATAATCGACTTCAAACAATTCGTAGGTCGTTAAACTATCTGTATTAGCTAAATAAGTAATTTTATGAATCGATGGAAAACTATGAAAATCTGTGATGTGTTGCCCCTCAGTGAGTTTTGGCGTCAAACGGTATTTTGGACTGCCATCTAGATTAATTTTATATAGGTCTTGGCTGGTATAATCACTAAAGTTGGCACTGGTGAGAATGGAGTTGGAATCGATCCACTCCCAGGACAGTGCAATGAGATTCGACGTATTGGCCTCATTAGCAATCAAGTTTTGATAGGTGCCAGAATTCAGGTCAAAAACGAAATAGGGATCGTTGGCAGATTGAGAACCCATATTCATGAGCACCTTTAATCCATCAGGACTAAAAACAGGAGTCGCTAATATATTAGGTTCAAAAGATTCAGCAATATTAATGGTCGAAGTTAAGGTCGCATCTGCCATTCTTAACTCTGAGACTCCGGGAGTAGTGAATTCTCCGATTAAAATGAGCTTACTATAGGTTGGATTGATGTAGTAGTAAGAATAATGGTTCTCAGTCGCATTCTTAATAACGGCAGGTCCGACCCTTTCTTGGGCGCCATTGGATAAGTTAATTCTATATAGTTCTTTATAAGAGGTACCTAGTTTACCAAGGATATGGGCAAAATCACCCTGATCACGAACTGTCATTTTATAAAAAAAAGCATCCGAAGGAATAGAGCCGTTTAGTTTCTGTGGAGCTAAAGTATTAGACGATAAATTGACATACCATAGCTCTTTGAGCCCGCCTTGCAATGAGTCTGCGACGTAAATTAAATGGTTTCCGTTAGCAGAAATAGCATAATTGGCAATTGAGGACGGTGTGGTGGCGTTTATTTTTTCTTTATAAATAGCTGTGCTATTTCGACTTAAAAATAACTCTTTAAGACCAACGGTTTCCAGATCACCGAGTGCCACGGTGTTATGATTACCTTCACTAATGTGGTAGCCCTGCACACAGCCATTTGAAACCTTCCATGGAAATAGATCTATCTGAGGTGATGGTGACAAATTTTTGAGAGTGCAGTTTGATTTAAAAAGAATAATGGGTGCGTTTGAGCTGAAGGATAGATTGTAGAAGGATCCATCGGCATCACTAGGATAAAAACCGCCTGGTAGGATTGAGCCGGTGTTAGCATCAATGGAGAGCTGATTGCCGCCACCATTTTCTGAACTGTAGTCCTCGATAATGAGGCGTTGATCATCATCGGTAATCTCCTCCAGAGAGGGGGACATATTACCAATGGGAATTTCCCTATGATTTTGTCCATCACTATCCACGCGAAAAATTTTGGTCACCTTCGAAGTATTATTGTAAACGGTATAAAAGACCCAATCATTTACATGACTTCTGAGTATAGAGTTGATTGTTTCATCGTCCGCAAGGTTAGGATTTATTTGTCGTAAGTCAGTGCCATTGGCATTTATACTATAGATTGCATAGTTTGAGGATGGGGATTGTTTTACTCTAGTAATGAGTCGAGGGCTATTTTTACGTGGGGGGAAACACGCGACAGAGCCACCAATGGCAAGGGAGGGGTGCATTTTGACCGCCGTACTCCCTCCGATCGGTACAAAAAATACCTCAGTAACATTATCAATATCCTGATCTGCTTTATAGGAAACAACTTCATTAGACGGAGATATGCCTCCACATTGTGCCAAGTAGGAGTAGCCACC
>JBILOD010000370.1:0-4514 GCA_044374645.1 Pseudobdellovibrionaceae bacterium
AGGTACATGTTTTTTTTTGTTAAAATAAAAAAAATGCTCATGTTTTTAGGGAAAAATGCCGCAAAGGGAAATGATGAGTGAGAAAAAGTGGTTTGTACTTGTTGATGAAAAAGTGCTTGGCCCGTTCCACGCTGCCGAAGTTCTCAAACAAATTGAGCAAGGCCAGTGGAGTGGATGTCGCTTTTGGGCCAAAGGCAAACCTCATTGGATGATCATCTCTCAATTCCAAACTGAACTCGATCGAGAAAAACAAAATGCGATTGAAATGAAACAGCCAGAGCCAATCTGGTTTGTCAAAGACTCCATTTATGAGCATTCGGCCCTTACCTTTAACCAACTGATTGAATTCCTAAAATCAAAACAGAACTACAAAAATATCCATGTTGCGAAAGATAACAAAGACCGTTGGCAGGAGGTCTACCACGTCGATATTCTCATGGAAAAATTGGGTGTGAATCGACGTTCTTTTTCCCGTGTACCCATCGAGGGTACAATTGCCTTTCAGGATGGCGCCCTTCGTGGAAAAAAGGTCGCTTTAACGACGATTAGCCAAGGCGGCCTCGGAGCCAGCGATGTCCATGGATTGAGTATTGGCGAAAAATTTCGAGGAACACTTACGAGCCCTTTTCTATCAGTACCCATTCATTTTCATGCTGAGGTCGTTTTTGTCAGTGCCGAAGGATCGGTCGGCATTAAATTCATTAATTTATCGACTGAAGCCATCACTCACATTATTGCCTATGTGAAACAATTTGTCCAAGCCCATCCCGATACCGATTACCGTAAGATCGCTTAATGAACAACGACCCGCGTCCTCCGAGCGGCCTCCCATCGATCTAGCTTGCTAGGTTAATGCTTCGAGCCCCGTTCGACAATTTATTGAGTAAGAATTCATGAATCTGCTTGAATATTCCCTGTGAGTAAAATGGCGCTTTTTCGATAAAATACTTTTCCACTGTTGCCCGGTCCTTATGGTCCAAATAACTTTGCACAAGATCTTCACAGACAATGAAACAAGCGGAAAGTTCGTGAATCTGGTCCCAAGACTTCTCGGAGGGAAAGCCGCTACGATCTGGCTTTTCATGATGCTCGCGAATCACCGTCGCCACTTCTGAAGGACAAGCCGCCCACCCTTTCACCATTTGTGCCGCCACCTCAGGATGTTCTCGCACCGCGAGGAGATCTTCACGGTTCATATTTGAATTGAGGAGCAACGCTTTAATAAAGCGCTGTTCGTTCTTTATTTGGTGATTTTCAAGGGCAATATCATGAAAACAAGCGGCGAAGGCCAAAATTTCGCCCGCATGAGGAGTTTTGAATCCCAACCCATTCACCACTGCCGTCGCAAGATAGGTGATCAATATACTGTGTAGAAAATTATATTCCTGTTCAGAAAAACTCGCCCACTGAAAGATAGAATCCAACTCTGTGAGTTTTTCCGATAAGTGCTTCACTAGCTCGAGATTACGCTTGGCGAGCTCTTGAGTGTCCTCAGAAAGCCCAAACGCTTTTGCGGCGCCCATAACAATTTCTTGTAGTGCAGCGCTCAGTTCAAGAGTCTCTTGCGGCTTCCCAGACAACCCGCGAAAAATCATGTCGTTTAAAACTTTATTTTTAAAACGACTAATGAAATCCGCAAAATGTGCTTTCTCAACATACAGAAAACTGATCCCCTTTTGGCGATATTTTTGCAAATCCCCTAAAGTCATTTCTGAACCGGCATTCAAAAAACGCACATATTTATCATCATTGATTTTTACAAAAAGTGGGTGCGTCACGTCGCGAATATTTGAAAGTGTCTGAAGTGACACACCAACGTATTGATGCTCTCGACTTGATTCTAGCGAACACACTTTCATAAGCTTCTCAACTTCATTCACAAGGGTCTCATCGGCAAATGGTTTTGCCACATACCCCACACGGGCTTGGTTTTGAAACTCAGGATGATCACTCCAAGAATCACTGGTTAGGAGCAAAAAAGGCATCTCTGGCCATTGAGATCTAACAAACTCTAAGACAACTTTGCCATTTCCTTTCGGCATATTAAAATCTGAAATGACCATTTGAAACTGAGAGCCATTTTTTCTCAATGCTTCAATGGCTTGTTCTCCACTGGTAGCAATGGTGTAAGATGCTGCAAAATGCCCCCCCCAAAAACAAACATATAAGATCGGCAATTTCGGGTTCATCTTCAACAACTAAAAAATGGATCTGTTTCTCATGTTTCATACCTGTTTATGGTCTCATCGAAGGCCATGATGGTCTATGGAACTTTGTTGACCTTCCAAAAACTGGATTAATTTTAACAGCTGCATGACAATTTTTAGTCTAACCAATGGGTGTGTATCATGCTGAAACATCTGATGTGTCAGTATGAGTCAATTTTTCTTCTCTCGGCATCAGTAAGGAAGCACAACTATGGTCCAATCCTTGCTCTTCATTGGGTTAGGAGGTCTCCATGCAACAACAAACTAATTCACCACGATTCCTATTGGGCCGAGTGATTCTAATCGGCATGATGGCCTCCTATAGTTTCGGATGCGGAAGATCATTCACCCCAAACAACGCGGGAACAACAGACTCATCAAGTCGGCTATTCGTGAACAATAATAACTCCAACACAAACTCCACAGAGGCATCTCCCATTGCTTATTGTAATAAACTGGAAAACACCTATTTCACCGCTCAACTTCAGGTTTTTTACGACCAAACCAACAAATACCACCCGGAGTTTATTCGCCTGCATTTTCCTAAAATTCACTCTGACTTTGAAAAAGCAGACGTTCATCTGGTACTTAGAAAATGGAAAGCCAGCTACGACGGCACCACTTTTCAAGATGACACTCCCCTCAAGCTTCGAGCTGAACGCATGTCGGATTTAGCTCCCGTCACTAACTATCGTAGCGCACTTCAATGGGATGTTCTTAAAATGGATCTGCAGAATTTCACAAGTAGCTCAGACACAATGAACGATGTTTTTTCTGAGTTTAGCTTTGTTGTGGACTTAAAGGATTTTGATGGAAGTTATGATGTACTGAAGTTTTCACTCTACAAAAAAAATGGGGATTGGATCGAGGACTGGAACATGCTCATGCCAGCATTTTATGCTGACCCTACCAAATATGAAAAAGATCAAAATCCAGTATTGGTCGATTTTCATCCACTGGCAAACGCTACTTCAACTACTTTTGCCGAAGATTACTTTGAAAGTGCTTGTATTTATAAATGAGCCACCCCAATGAGGATGGATAGCCCTTTCTAATGACTGCTCTCTTGGACAACTTCTTCCGCATGGAGATTTTCACCATTGCGATATCGTTCCAGCAGTGAATCATCAATGGTTGGAAATGAGAAAAGCAGTGAGTGCACAGTTGACGCTTGCCCATCCTCCTGAGTGACAACGACATAATGTAAATCAGGATAGCCTTCATGATCAGAAAATTCCTTGATAAAGGTCACCAAGCGGTTGCCCTGAAAATCAGAGTTTCTCCAAATTTCATCAGGGTTTTCAATTGTTTGCTCGCGCAAACCGGCGAAGTCTCTGAATTTCTCCATCGGGATATCCTTTTCAGAGCGGACTTTAATCATCGCCGAAAACAATCCCAATGACAGCGAGTCCCCTTCCGTTAAGCCATCTCCTTCGATTAAAGCAGGCTCAAACTCAGCCATAGTACGGTCAAAAACTATCTGACTGCGTCGAAATTGATCAGCTAGTTCCATAGAGCGGGTTGGAAAATGCAGAAAAATAAACGTTGGATCTTCATCATACAAATAGGTAGACGCCACGTAATAGATCGTTTGATGCTCCGATTGAAACATCCTGTGGAAATGGTAGATCGGAAAATCCTTACCGGTTTCGTTGTCCATCCAAATTTGGTCAGGCTCATCGAGCGTCAACTCCAGCAATTCGTGCATGAGTGCAGCATCAGAATCCGAAAAATCGTCCTCACTACGAAGCTCCAGATATTCTTCTTCTAGAGCTTGCACGGGCTCCTGAAAATGCGCAAAAAGCTCCTCCTCTGACTCAAAGATCCAGTTTTTGTCTGCATCAACGACGATAGACGCTGGAGCTGCTGCTTTATTTGATTTTTTTTTCGACGCGGTATTATTTTTTCTGTTTTTGCTCATCTACTAATTTCATCGCATCAATAGCATGTCACGTCAAGGCTCAGAAAAATTTCATTGCAACCCGATTTTTTTTTAATGACGATCTAATTAAGGCGATACAAAGCGAAGGGCATTAAGATGGCCATCAGGACCTCGATGGATCCTCTCTTTCAATACCATCGCAAGGAGGCGGTCGTGGAAAAAATTGAAGAAAAAAGCTTACAGCAAATGGAAGCTCTCCTTCATCACTCCACACGCGGAGTTCACATATTGTTTGATAATCAAACAATCGCGCGGATTCTGCGCGCTCCAACAGACCAAAAAGTCTTTCTTGATCACGATAAGATTAAACATGTTCAAGACGTTCTTACGAAGCTCATTACTAAACGTAGTTATAATGAAAAGCT
>JBILOD010000371.1:0-4513 GCA_044374645.1 Pseudobdellovibrionaceae bacterium
GAGAGATAAAAGCATTTGAGAGTGTGCCAGTCATGACTTCGACCACAAGTCCTCAAGGTTTACGCGAAGATCGTTTCACCATTGGGATAGTTCCGTGGTTGTTTCCGAGTATCCCTGAAATGGCTAATGTTGGTTATGGGTTCTCCTTTGATGCAATAAAACGAGGGGTTGAACGAACGTGGGAAGTAACAGCCATGACGTTGATCAGTTTTGTGAAACTGTTTAAAGCAGAGATTTCACCAAAGAACATTAGCGGGATCATTTCCATCGGGCAAGCCGCGAGCGAAACGTTTAAAATGGGTTGGGGACAGTTTTTTAGTATGATGGGGGTTATTTCAATCAACCTTTTTATTCTAAACTTGCTTCCAATTCCAGTTCTAGATGGCGGTCATATGGTATTCTATACCATTGAGCTCGTAAAAGGATCGCCACTCAGCCTGAGAAAAATTGAAATGGCGCAAAGGTTTGGCGTTGTGGTGTTAATGAGTTTGATGGTATTCGCCTTATTCAATGACTTTTCAAGATTTTTTGGACACTAAGAAAACAGCCCTTCAACAGAGCCAAGACCGCTGTGTCTTGGCGATTGATTCAACCACTCAAGTGGCCAGTGTAGCACTTTATTGCAAGGGTCAATTTACCTACACCGAGGAATGTGTTCGCCAAAAATCTCATAGTGAGTGGATTAATGGAGCCGTCGAGCGCGCCCTTACCACACTTTCCAATGGCTGGGAAGGGGTGGATGTGGTCGCGGTCACTCAGGGGCCAGGGAGCTTTACGGGTTTAAGAGTGGCCACCAATCTCGCAAAGACCATTGCCTATACTAAACAAAAACCAATTGTGTCTTATTGCAGCTTAGACCTTTTGGCTCAGCAGGCCCTGATGATAGACGAGACTCAATTTGTTTTGTCAGCCATAAATGCCTTTAAGAATATGGCCTTTATAAGTCTATATAAACAAGAGACGGGATGTCTCCCTATTCGTAAAGTAGAGCCAATGGCGATTGAAGTTGCCAATCTCGTTGGCTTTATCGGTGGCCTGCAAGAAGTGAGTGCCTCGACCAAAGTGCAGGTCGTTGGCGATGCCTTTCAAGCCTACAATAGTTACTTTGACCCAAGTAAAAATTCTCGCCTTGTTCGATCTTTAACTCCCAAAGATCATCCCCTAGCAACGACTTTGGCCCTCAGGGTTGTTAGTCAGTGGGACCAGTTGCGACTACTTCATTGGCGTGAGCTTGTTCCCTTATATATTCGGGCTTCTGCCGCTGAAGAAAATCGGTGAGTGTTCCCAAGAGTCAAGCTCACTAAAATTGGACCTTTGACCGTCTAAAACTTTGTCAGTTTCCTCCGAAGAAGAAGATAAGCAATTTGCATGAAGCCGTTGCGGGAGGATGACATGAGGTCAGAAGAGTTCGATCAGGTTGGAAATATCGTCTACCTTGAAAAGAAACGTGCCTTCACTAAGAATACACAGCCGGTTTTCTGGGCCGTGGCCTCTGGTAAGGGTGGTGTTGGTCGCAGTTTTTTTGCGTCATCCCTTGGAATTACATTGAGTCGCTGGGGGTATCGGGTCCTTGTGGTGGATGTTGATCATAATGGAGGAACTCTTCATAGTTGGATGGGGACTCTTGAAAAGACCAGAAACCTCTCCGATTACTACCGAAATGCAGACCCAGTGGAAAATTACTTCATAACTGTGGGGCACGAGAAGCTATGTATGATGGCTGGCGACACCTGCATGTGGAATTGTGAAGACGGTTATCTCCGAAATACGGCGGATTTATTAGACGATCTTAAGAAGCAACCCTTCGATGTCGTATTGTTTGATCTGGCTCCGGGTTGCGATGAGCAAACTATCGAGATATTGAAGAAAGCCGATGATACCTTTTTACTCACGACACCCGAAGCTTCATCGATTGAGCGCACCTACCGTTGGATCGAGAACTACATTTTCAAGATCGGCCTGAGTGAACAGAGTCGCAAAAGTCTCTGTGAGTTTAGTCAAAACCGACGAACTCAAGGCAAATCTAAAGGGGCGCTATTTGGAGTCCGAGATTATCTTGAAAGTTTACAAGTGGCAGAAGGAACTCAACCAAAAATGTTTGGTCCAATGAAGTTAGTAGTGAACCAAGCTCGGAACTTCGAAGATGAGCGCCTTGGGGAATCAATCAAAAGTGTTTGCAACAAATTCTATTTTACCGATTTAGAAGCCGCGGGATCTCTACAATATGATAATGCGGTATGGCAGTGCGCTCGTCAGAGGGTGCCAGTCTTAATCCATCAACCTTTTAACCCATTAGTGGGACAAATTCAGGGACTTGTGAAGCAATTAGTTGATCAGTCTTCTCAAAGAGCCGTAGTATGAAATAGATGAACAATCTATTTAATGGAACCTATTACGAATTATTAGAGGTTAAACCTGGTAGTCCACAACATGAGATTACCAGGGCTTATGAGCGCGCTAAACTCACCTATTCATCCGATAATCCGGCGCTTTATACGGTATTTACTATCGAGGAGGCGCGAGAACTCCTCAAGCTCATTGAAGAAGCCTATGTGATTTTAGGGAATACGATTTTTAGAAATCGCTATGATGAAATATTAAAAGATCCTCAAATTAGGATTGAAGAACTTAAATTCCAAGACATCGTTGGTCCAATCGTTTCCTCGGGGGTTGATAAGCAGAAAGTGCACTTTCGTCCAACTTACACGATCGATCAGGCAACGGAAGAATATATTCGACACGAAGAAAACTGTGATGGAGCTTTTCTCAAAAGAGTTCGGGAGTACAAGAATATTTCTGTCGATAAAATGAGTGAAATTACCCGAATAAATCCACACTATTTGGTGGCATTAGAAAAGAATGGTTGGATGGATTTGCCAGCACCTGTTTTTGTGAGAGGTTTTGTGGTACAGATTTGTCGGGTTTTAGGCCTCGACGAAAAGAAAATAGTCGAATCTTTTATGCGTATCTTCAAGGCCCACTCCGTTCAAAAATAAATGAAAATTGAACTCACTGCCCCTGATTCAGCCAACGGACTGCGCCTCGATAAGTACTTGGGTACTGTGGAGGCGATTCAATCCAGATCACGAGCCCTTCAGCTCATAGAATCGGGTGTGATTCTGGTTAATAACAAACCGGCAAAAGCTTCCCTCACACTTAGGGGAGGGGAGTTGATCACCGTTGAGATTCCTGAGGCTGCCCCCACTGAGTTACAGCCTTTAGAGTTAAATTTAGAAATCCTTTTTGAAGACAGTTCCCTTATTGTGCTAAATAAGCCACCTGGATTGGTTGTGCATCCAGCGGCAGGCCATGCCCAAGACACTCTGGTGAACGCACTGGTGGCTCATACGGAAGATTTCACCATGAAATTCGGAGATCAACGGCCAGGGATTGTTCATCGGCTCGATAAAGATACGAGTGGAATTATGGTGGTGGCCAAGACGGATGCGGTCCAGGAACATTTATCCCAGCAATTTAAAGATCGTACCATTCACCGGCATTATTTGGCTGTGGTTTGTGGCCTCATGAAGCAAAGTAGTGGAAGTGTGAAGAGCTTTTTAGCGCGGCATCCGACGGATCGAAAAAGATTTGCTTCAGTTCGCGGGAAAGACAAAAAAATCTTAGTGGACATCAGATTTCCGCCTGCTATTGGCAAATGGGCACACACCGACTTTCAGGTCGTTGCCCGTCACCCATCTGGATTGAGTTATGTGAAGTTAAAGCTACATACTGGACGAACCCATCAGATCCGCGTGCATCTTTCTGAACTTGGTTTCCCGATTCTTGGCGATGAAACCTACGGTGGGGTACGGAAGAATTGGTCGGTTCCGCGTTTTGCATTGCATGCTGCGGAGTTAGGATTTACTCATCCAATTTCTGGCGAGTCTTTGTATTTTGAAAAATCTTGGCCTGAGGACTATCAACAATTCATTCTGGAACATTTCGGGGGCTCCAAATGACACGGGTGACATCTCATGACCTTGGTATACAGTGGATATATGATCGCTACCTGGTCCATTTTGGAAATCGGAAGGGCACCGCAGAGGCGCAATCGAAGCAGTTTGAAAGCTTGCAAATCTATTCGATCAAACAAGTCCATGGTGACTCAATCGTTGAAGGATCCTCGCAGCTACAAGAGGCTGATGCACACTACACCTCCTTGTCAGCGACCGGTTTGCTGATCAAAACGGCGGACTGTATGCCTATTTTTATTGTTGATCCCGTTCAAAAAAATGTGGCCGCTATTCATGCTGGCTGGCGGGGGGTGGCGTCGCAAATCACCCTTAAAACCATTTGGCTTCTCCATCGATTGGGAGGAAATCCACGCAACTTCCGCGTGGTGATTGGTCCTCATATTCGCCAGCAAAGTTTCGAAGTGGATGAGCCTGTTTGGGTGCAACTGATGGATTCTGTTCCTGTTCAGTTTAATCATCAGTTACGCTGCTTCTATGAATCCCTGCCGCAGAACAAATTCAAGGTGAACCTTGAGGGTATTGTGCGAACCCAAGTGCAG
>JBILOD010000491.1:0-3422 GCA_044374645.1 Pseudobdellovibrionaceae bacterium
TGACTGAAAACAGTTGGGCCATCAATAACATCGGTTATAGCTGGGCCGAGATTTGGTCTTTTAATGCCGACGGAAGTTTTAAAGACAAAATCTTTGATGCCAACTCCATCTGGGGACCCAACCCGATGACCAATACAATGTCCACAGATGAATTTGGAAACGCCGTAGTTATTCGCCCCGTGGTGATCACCAATACCGACTCCAGCGGAAGGGGTGTTTATACCGGTTCTGGGTCCTGCCAAAATTTAAATGGCGGATTAGGTTATGAATATATAAATACTTTGGGAGTCGGCCAAGTGGGACTTATCAATTGGACTTCCAATAATAATGGACTTAATGTTAATTGCATCAGTTATGGTGGAAATACTAATTTTGGACATCTCTATTGTATCGAACAATGATTTGAATTAACGCAGGGATGACTGACGCAAAATTCAATGATATGAAAAAGATTTTTTTTGGTAACGTCAGGTTAAGTAGTTAAAATTTGACTTAAGATGAGGTTCACTTTCCGATAGGTACCCTCGGCAGAATTATAAGCCATTGCCTGGCTTACGCACTGGAGGTAGCAAACTATGAGCGGGATAAAGCCTAAAAAGAGATTGATTGGGGTCCTTTTTTGCTCGTTGTTCCTCTTCATCTTTAATTTCACTAATTGCAGCTCAACAGACGGCAAACCTCCCCAAGCTCCTGTTTCGACAAACCCCACGGTTCCAAATCCTGAAGTTCTCAATCTTGAAGTTTTGGGCAATGGTACTTATTCAATTATTAATTTGGATTATCCAGTTAAACTTCTCAAAATCAAATCTAACCTCAACTCGGAGCCTGTTTTCGCTGAGTTTGTTTCAGCCTGCTCTTCTAAATGTCCCTTAGTTATTATTTCTGACCCTTATTATGGAATCGATTGGACGGGTGATAGTCTTGATTCGAAATGGGCACTGCGACCAAACGCAAGCACAGGGTACTCCTTTGCCGATGAGGATGGTCCAAATTACCAGTTAAATACCACCATAGGAACTGTTTCCTATGGACTCAAAAATATAACTGAAATTGCCGAGTTGGGTGGACTCTTTTTACCCAATAATATCTCGATTATGATTGTTCATAGTCGATTTTACCGCGGGCGAAATCTTAAAAATTATATTGCCGATTTTGTAAGAGCGGTCAACGCAACGCCTTTACTTGCTGAGGTAAATACCGACAGAATTGGTTTTTTAGGAACATCACTGGGAGGATTTGTCGCTTTAAATAGCGCTCTTGAGTCACAAATTAAACCCAAAACGCTCGTCCTACAATCGCCACTTATAGACCTCGCCGCTCAACTGAACTACATCATACAACTACCCAACCTGATCCATTCCAATGAAGAGCTACTTTTAGAGTATCAAAAGTTTTTTGATTCTTACGTTCGCCGAATATATGATTTTACAGGCGGCGCTGAAAGCGAGAATACCAGGGCGTATGATCCATATCGACCTGCTCAATTAGCACCACGGATTTCAGTTCCGACCCTTTTGCTCAATGACGATTGGGACACCTTAATACCCATGGCTACAGCAAGACAACTGGCACAATTAAATCCAACTTCTATTTTTCCGATCTGGTTTCAACATGCCACCAATATAAATTACAACACTTTTTCAATGGATCATGGGCAATCATCAGAGGGTCAGAATTACACGAACACTTGGCCTCAATATCATTTGTTTATGTACAGATACTTACTAAATCCTTCGGATCCAGTGACTCTCTATTATCACTATACAGATTTGACAATGGCCTATGTACAATTCCATGATGCGCAACTGCGCGGCCAGGACGTCGGTTGGCTCAAATCTCAATTGCTCAATTATTGTCGACCCAATTTAAACATGGTTGATATTTCAGGCTCTGGAATTAACGTCACAGGGACTTATTACTTAGCGAGTATTATCCAACATATCTGGAATGTGACCAAGTCCGAAAATGAAATCTGTTCTTACCTGGAAACAGCCAGTTGGCCTCTATAGATATTTAAGGTCTAAGAAAGCGAATGGAGAAAGTGGCTGGGTAGGCATCAACGCTGCAGGCTGAAGGAGTCTTTTGCATAGGACGAAGTATTATAATTCGCCCTTATTGTTAAATCCTAAGTGCATGCAGGATCTAGTTCAGATACGAATCAAGGGTTTTCGAAATGAGGGATTTTAAGCTTTGTACGGTGGTCAAACCCTCAATGCTTTTTTCAATTAGTGATTCTGCATGAGTTGTTGGATCAAGATGAATGATCCCATGATCAAAACAAAGTAACCAAAGGATTTTTTGAGAGTCTTCTCTTCGATTTTATGGGAAAGGGCGCTGCCGACAAAAATGCCTGCAACGGCAATGGCAGAAATCGTGAGCATGAGCGTCCAATCAATGGTGACATTATTTTTAAGGTCTCCCATAAAGCCGAAGAGCGATTTGGCGGCGATGATGGTCAATGATGTACCCACGGCCATTCGCATGGTGAGTCCGCGCAATAACACAAGCGCGGGAATGATCAAAAATCCTCCCCCGGCTCCGACGAATCCGGTAATGCCTCCGACGATCAGTCCTTCGGCAATAATGAGCGCATAGCTTTTCCAGGGGGGCAGAGGGGGGCGAGCGGGAGAAGGGCTGTTGGTGTTTTTGGGAGATTTGATCATTGAAAAGGAAGCTAGAATCATTAAGAGGGCGAAGACACCCATGACCAAAAGATCCTTGGTGAAGTGGAACTCGGCGATTTGTGCAATGTCCTTTGGAATCGATGGAACAATATAGGCTCTCGATAAAAAGACACCGATAAAACTGGGGATACCAAAGAGCACGGCCGTTTGAAAGTCGACGCGTCTCGATTTGATATAGGTGAAACTGCCGAAGAATGCGGAGAGGCCGACGATAAACAATGAGTAGCCAGTGGCAGTCACCGGTGGCACCTTGAACAAATAAACCAGAATGGGCACTGTTAAGATGGAGCCGCCTCCGCCAATCAGTCCTAAAGATAATCCCATAAAGATACTGGCGACATATCCTAATATTTCCAATAATTCCATGATCCACTCCCTCTGATTGAACTCTCCAACACTACGTTCTTATTACAATGCAAAACTCCATAAAAAGCGATGTCCCAGGACACATTTTTTATGGAAAGCCGAGTCGGAATGCCTCGATCCGTTCTATGGTCATTGTCATATAGGGTTGATTAATGTAGACGAGAACGGCTGTGGGCTTTGTGCTTGAGAAATAGCTGTAAGTGATCACGTGGGGGAGGGGATTCTATGACTTGCCAATTTTTGAAGAAATTCTGTTTGATGGGGATAGTGAGTCTTGTCGTATTTTCCAGCACGACCTTGATGTGGTCGATGCGTGTCGACGCGGTTGAAGAAGAGTTGAATCTTGAAAAAATCACCGAACAGGCTGAGCCG
>JBILOD010000413.1:0-4055 GCA_044374645.1 Pseudobdellovibrionaceae bacterium
ATAATATACAGCACTGTAGGTTTTTGAATTGTTGCGATACTCTGCAGCGAGGATTCGACCCCAACCTACCACACGACCATTCACCAGCTGTTGTTCAACGGTGAGGCGCCAGGAATCGTTTTCTGTAACTTGTCGAGAAAAGTCGAGTTCCCAACCAAATATCTCAGTGAGGCTTGCAATCAGCTGGGGGCTCATCTTTGCAAGGCGTGCGGATTCCCAAAGAGAGTTTTGTACCGTGCCGACGAAGTTGACGAGTCGAACGTCGACCTTAAATTCAGTTTGTTTAACAAGCCATTGAGAATCCTGATTCAAGGTAAAACGTAAATTCTTAGTAGGTGAAAGTTGAAACTCAATCCCGCCCCAGCTGACGATGGGGCTGTTGGCATAAATCAATCGATAGCGCAGACCTTGCGGCAGCCTGGAAAGATCAAAAAATGGTTTTGAGAGTTTTAAAATCTGTTGAACATCTTGTCCCGTAAATCCTAAGCTGATGAGTTCTGAAAACAGAGTGGCGTTCTTTTCAAACGCAAAAGGGTAGTCGTGATGTTGCGATTCGGCATTAGGATCTTGGGCCTGATGATACGACTGCGGTGCTTGGGCTTTAAGGCACATGAAAGCGGAAGCGATCACTCCAAGTCCCAGGGCTAAAGCAAGTTTCATTAATCGTGCTGTCATCAAAGTAGTTTCCTTAAGTAAATTATCACAAATACCTATCGTACAAAAAGAGCAGGGTTTGAGTCCAATCTTTAATTTTTAAGTTTTTTTACCAAATTGAGATGGATTCAATGTTTTTTGTTAGGTATACTCTCGGATTGGTTTGTTTTTTGCCTAAAGATTTGTCACTTCTTGGTGGTGCCTCATGAAAAAATGGAAGACGTTAGAGTCACAAATTCTTTTTCAATCAAGCTATGCGCAGTTCCGCGAGGAAGTCTGTGAACTCGCTGATGGTCGAGTGATGCCGCATTATTATGTGCTTGATGTAAGAGATTGGGTGAACGTGGTGGCGATTACGCGCTCCAAAAAAATCTTGCTTGTGCGTCAATATCGGCACGCTGCAAAATGCACGACGCTGGAAATCCCCGGCGGCGCCATTGATCGCAGTGATGCGGATGCTGAAGTGGCCGCTCGCCGTGAGCTTCTCGAGGAAACGGGTTTCAAAGCGGGTGAGTGTGTGTTTGCGACAAAGCATTTTCCAAACCCAGCCTTGCAGAGCAACCAACTCTGGACTTATGTGTTGGTGGACTGCGAAAGAGTCGCAGAACCGGATTGGGATGAATTTGAAGAAATGGATATCGACGAAGTGAGTCTTGCAGAATTGAAAGAAAAGGTTTTTTCAGGGCAAGTGACTCATTCTTTAATCTTGGCATCCTTGTTTCTCGCTTGGCCTTTCATCGAGAAACTTTGTGGAGATGAAATAAAGTAAGTTCTCAATTTTCTGTAGCGCGAGCTTATTGGATCATTTCGCTGCAAGACCAATGAAAACGTCCCGGGGAACCATACTACCTGATTCGATTATAGAGAGAACCTGCCAGTCACCCTGGTGTTCGCCAGAGTGGAGGGCGAGTCGCTTTGAAAACGCAAGTTCCACTGAACGAAGTGGTGCTCATTGGGAAGGGCTCATGCTAAATCACTCTGAACAGCGTGAGAAATAGCCCCCCCCTCACACACACATTCTTTCAAAATAGTTCGAGTGAACGATCCTGACCATGGTCTCTTCTGCGGCCCTATTGTGAATTCATGACAAAAATGAATGAGAGGAACGATTTTTCTAGGGAGATTTTACAAATAACGATAGAATGCCCATTCTCATTTAAATTAACGCAAGGAACTTTAAATTATGTCCTCATTTTCTGACTTTGGATTGTTAACCTCATTACAAAAAACTCTTAAAGAAAAAAAACTTTTCAAGCCCACTGAAATTCAGAACAACATCATCCCGCTCCTGATGAGTGGGCAGTCTGTGGTTGGAGTTTCTGAAACGGGCAGTGGTAAAACTCTGGCCTACGTTTTGCCCTTGTTGAATCTTTTAAAAACTCTCGAAGAGGAAGGCAGCCCCATCAAAGAAAACGCATCGCCCCGAGCGATTGTGCTCGTTCCCACTCGTGAACTTGGAGAGCAAGTCTCAAAGGTTTTTAAATCTTTCACCCATGATACGCGCTTGCGTGTTCGTCCAGCGCTTGGTGGTATGGCCCTCGAACAAGCTCGCAGGAACACCGAAGGCTTTTTCGAAATTCTTCTCGCAACACCAGGTCGTTTGGTCCAGATGATTGAAGCTGAAATCTTGAATCTGTCTGACGTGCGTATGCTAGTCTTTGATGAGGCCGATCAAATGATGGATCAGGGATTCCTTCCAGATTCAAAATTTGTTGTTGATTCATGTCCTAAAGAGCTTCAATTGGCACTGTTTTCAGCGACAGTTTCTACGACAGTGCAGAACCTAATGAATGATCTTTTTTCGACAGCAGAGTTTATTCGTAGCAAGGGTAGTGGCAAAGTGGTGTCAACGCTGACGACGAAGAATCTCCAGGTGCCCGATGGAAAGCGCTGGCCCCTCTTTGAAAAGATCCTCGCACAGGCGGTGGAGGGTGGGACAATGGTGTTTACCAACACCCGCGAGCAATGTGATAAACTGGCCCAAGAATTGACCGAGAAGGGTTATTCGTGTGTGATTTATCGTGGAGAGATGGACAAGAACGACCGACGAATGAACCTCAAAAAATTCCGTGAAGGTAAAGTGGATTTATTGGTATCAACGGATTTGGGAGGTCGTGGTCTTGATCTTGATAGTGTCGGTAGAGTCATCAATTACCATCTTCCGAAAGAGAAAGAAAATTACCTTCACCGGGTTGGACGTACAGCCCGAGCCGGACGCAAAGGTTTGGTGATCAATCTTGTGACGGAAAGAGATCAACGATTGATTTGTAAACTCGAAGGAAAAGAACCACCGCCTTTTAAAAAGAGACAGACAACAAAAGCCAAAGAGCCTGCCGCTGGAAAACCCCTTCCGCTCCCAGCTCACCGATCAACTCATAAACCAAAAGACGCAAAAACCACTCAAGGATTCCATGGTCTGAAGTCCAAGGCTCCCTCCGAAAAGGCCAGTCCAAGCGGGCCGTCTAAGACTAAGAGTCATCGGAATGATGCTTCAAAGGGGCCAGGTAAACCTCAGTTTAAAGGCCCAAAGAGAAAAAAATCTTAACAGGGTCTTCATTCGGCAAATCCAAACAGAATCTATTTAGATTCAGCTGAAAAAGTCCAACTTCGTCCCTCGTGAGCCTCGCGCCGTTGGCGCAACTCACTCGGGTAGCATCGCTTCAACTCTCTCACAACGTGGGCACCCCTTCCCGGAGGGGAAATCCCGCCCTGCCTACGCCTCGTTCGATTTGAAGCTTGCCGCCTTGAATTTGGCTCTTTTTCAGAGGAATCTAGATAACGTGCATGGAGTTGAAGTCTCTCAAAAAAACCTATAGATTCAAATGGATAAATAGCTCATGTTTAGTGGTTCGCTTCCGATTGGCCATTTGCGTTCTTGAACGGCAAAATTTTGGCATTTTATACAAATAAATAAGGTTTACATTTAGTATAACTTACTGTACATTGCCTCGGCAAACTAATTTTATTTATAGATTTTGCAATCTAGTCTTTCTGTATTCTTACTTTATTTATTGTTTGGAGGAACTCATGAGTAATTTTTTAAAATGTTTAATCCTTGTTTTTGTTTCATCTACAGCATTTGCTAATAGTGAAATGAACGTTAAAACCTTCAACGGAAAAGCTGTTGATAACAGAGTTGATCAAAGTTGTGCGGGACAGGGCGATTTAGTCGTCGAGGGGGTATTAATGTCAGTTGGAGATAAGAATGCTCTTTCTATGTTGGTTAAATCGCCTTATGGAGACGAACGTCTTTTGACTTTTAGATCTTATGAGAAATTAACTAAAGGCGCAAAGTTTACTGGCAATAATTTTGGTTCTCGTGGGGACTCCATAGAAATTGAATCGATTGATGAAAAATCATTAAGAGGCAATTTTAGATTTGAAAATGGAATGGCCACCTA
>JBILOD010000141.1:0-8513 GCA_044374645.1 Pseudobdellovibrionaceae bacterium
TCCAGACAGGCAGAAAGCTTTCACCCACAACTGAAGAGTCGTTTAACCAGTTCCTTAAACAGATAGATAGTGATTTACAGGCAACAAACACGATAATTGACCAGTTCCTCAATAGCCACCCAGAACTCATGAGGGAGATGAAGCTAAGCCTTAATCCCCCATCATCTTGTCAAAAATCGCTGGAGCCGTAGCCTTCAAACAGGGGCCGCCCCATTTATTTTGTTTGGAGCTGCTCCATATACTCTTTTAAGTAGCCCTAACCACGAGATTTAATCTGCATTTTTTCCGCAAAACTTGCTGCCTCCGCATCATAACCCTTACGAGCTTCCACTTTATTGAAAATACCATCTTCAATGGTCATAAACGCTTGTGATTGTAAGTCGTCAACGCCGTACTCTCAAACCCCTCCTCGGCCCCAAACTCTAAAAATGAAATGGGATTCAAAACAATTTGATAGCCGCTTGGGTTTTGAATTTCACGAGTTTCAAGCTTTAATGCTTTTAGAGTTCCTCTGCAATTGGCCGATTCGGCACCTTTCAACCACCGTGAATAAGCCGTCACACTCTTCGCACTGAAGGACAAACCTCTCACCGCAAAAGCAAAGAGGTCCGGTTCAAAATACGTGGCTGGAATCAATCCATTAAAAACTGGCAAACAATAGTAGTTTTCAATCATTTGTTCTGGAGTGCGTATCAAAGTTACTTTAATCGCATTGTCGATGGCAAGGACTTGAGCTTTGCCCAATAACTGTTCGTTGGTCATTCCATTTCGAATCTGCGATGCCTTTTCTTCACATTTTTCTTTGGTCGAGAACCCCATGCAGTTCGTCAGCATCATTTTTTCCAACTCAACAAAATTGATTTTAGCTTCACCGCCTGTCGTTTGTGCAAAACCCATCGACCAAAAAAATAAACCCAGCACCAGCTTTACCATGACCCAGTCCCCCTAGGTCTTCATGATAGCATCACGATCACAAACTGCAATGCGAAGTTCAGCAGAATCCAAATCGATAATGTTGGGTACGACAGCTCAGCAATTTGGAGATTGGTTTCTTGTCAGATTGAGTTGAATCACCAGATAGGCACGCTTATTGAAATAGTCTGTTTAAGGTGGTAAATGATTATGAAAACAATTTATTTTCGATTTGGTTTATTTTTGTTGCTAATTTGCATACAGCTGGCGAACAATTTGTCATGGGGCCATAATTTAAGTAATACCTGTGGAATCGCAATTGGCGATACCCGATGGATAGGACCCGACTGGTTTGATAAATACCCGTTTCTTTTTGACCATTCCGAACTGAATAGCCCATTTACTGTTTACCGCGCGAACAGCGTGAACCCTGCTGATCTAGCAAATTTAAAAGAATATCTGCATCCAGGAAAAAATCCTAAGAACTTGGGGATAATTTCAGAAGAAGAACGACGGAACATAATTATATCTTATTTAGATAAGGGCCCTTTAGGAGCAAAAGAGCTTGGAGAGAACCACCTTTACGAAATAGAAAAGTATTATGGAAAACGAGTTTCGGTCTTAAGCTCCTGGGGCAAAGAGGTTTCAGAAATGTATGGCCTTCAAACACCAGAACGGATCCGGGTTATTGCGGCCCTAAAATTGACTAAATCCATTCCTGTTATTGTTACAAACGGAGAGTATCAATTGCTAGACCAACCTGTAGGGGGTCATATAGATTGGTTTCTACAAGTAAATGGCAGGACTTATTCTATTCAAAACCAATCAAAATTTGTTGATTTTATTAAACTTAAACATGGCGAAAAATTTAGCAAATACTCAGATTTGACAGCTCAGCAGAAAATTTATTTTTGGAACCACGAAGTGGATGCGCTATATGAGTCACTGGCGAATGATATAGACAACTCACTAAGGGCAGGCCAAAATATTGGATTGCAATCTTTCAATACTGAGATTTAGTTGAGGACCTCTTCAGATGAGAATACCGGCGACAAACTCGATTTTTATCGAACAACCATTGGTCGACTGACCGAAACTCCCCCTACAATAAACTAACATGACCTGATATACATAACTAGTAGTTCTCCAACACCTGGGGCGCAAGTACACTTGCGAATTTGAGTAAGGGCTTCCGACAGAAGACAAATAGCCTCGCCCCCATTTTGCGAACGCACCATTGATTTGCCTACAGGTAGCTGCTACGCTCAAACAGCAAAATCATCCGTTTCTAATTTTTTAAGGGAGGTTCCATGTTGAATCCATTGATGACCAAGATCACGCGAGTGATTCCAGCGCTACTCTTTTCTGTCACGACGTTCGCCAGCACTTGGGAGCTCGCTCTGAATTGGAAACCCGAACCAGAGTTTGGTGGATTTTTCGCTGCTGCTACTCTGCTCAAGGAAAAAAACATTGACCTGAAAATCATTGAAGGTTCGTCTGGGATTCCGACCATCCAAATGTTGGCAGCTAAAAAAGTTCCCTTAGCCATTGTCAGCGGTGACGAACTCGTCACCGCCCGTGACCGCGGCATGGACTTGGTGGCAGTCTTTGCTGTTTTTCAAACGGACCCTCATGCCATCATGGTTCGGGAAGATAGCCCATGGAAATCCCTTGATGATCTTCTAAAATCGCCTGATGCGACTGTCGCTCTACAAATGGGATTGCCTTATGTTGCCCATCTCAAGAAAAAATATCCCAATATCAAAGCTCGCCTAGTTCCGTACCAAGGAGGAATCGCTCCATTCCTCGCACAGAAGAATTACGCACAACAATGTTATGTCACTGCAGAACCCATTTCTGCGAGGCAGGCAGGCGTGAAAACAAGGGTGTTTCCAGTGAGCACCACCGGATTTGATCCCTACGTCGCGGTCCTTGCAGTTCACCGCGACACTCTCACTAAAAACAAAGTGGACCTTGATTCCATCATTGCAGCCGTTCGGCAAGGATGGGAACTCTACCTTAAACAACCCAACGAGATCGATCAAATGATGCAAAAGCTTAACCCGTCAATGAGCTTAGAAACTTTTGCTGAGGCAGGTAAGGCTCAGTACCGTTTGATCAAGCCGACGGATGATTTTATCGTTGGCTCGATGACGGCGGACCGCTGGAAAACTCTGAGCATGCAACTTAAAGATTTAGGTTTAATCAAAAAAACAGGCGATCCAAAAAGTTACTACATCAGCTACTAAGCGTCCTGTTCACTATAGCGAATTCTGACGGCTTGCCCCATTGATTCAATAACTCCCAACGCCTCTGAAAATAGAGATCATCGATCCACGCCCGACTTTGCGGATAAGCAGTCTGATGGCTCCACATCTGATGAAACTCGGTGATCGCTTGTGTATAACTTCGGCCATAAACAAGATAGGCTTGCTTCTGCGCCCACTGACGACCAACGTAGGTACAAACAATGAGTATTAGAATGAAACCGAACGTGATCCACAAATGTCGCATACACTATCATTTTAGTTTTTTTCACAAACTTTGCAATGAGACCAGACTTACAACTCGGTCCTGTTTGTAGTTCTAGTCCTATCTTCGATTGTAACGACGAACGTACTGAAGGAATTCCCGATAGCCACCAGGAAATTCCTGATTGATTTGATTAAGAAGCTCCCTCGGCTCATCAGGATAGACTCCTTTACTAACCAGATCTTCTATCGTGTGTCCAATACCATCGACTTCGTCTCGGGTTTCAAATCTCGCCCGAGTCTCTAAACGATTCAGTCGATTTGGATTAATGCTCACTCCTTTTCCCGCAAGTTCTTGTGCCCGCTCAACCAGAGAGTTTCGATAGGCAATAGAGGTTCCGTCGGTAAGGTGGGCCCCACGGGCGCTTCGATTTAAGGCCTTTGACAAACCAATGCGTTCCATAAATTCGCCATACCCCATCTTAAAGCGGTCACGAAGAATGGTAGGCAGTTCTCGCACCACCTCCGCTTCCACATTTAAGTCTTTCATAAGTCGAGTGTTTTGCGCCATATCCTTCAAAGCCCGAGGGCTCAGATGGTCGTTTTTACTCATCACCCAAAGTCGCTGTAGTAGATTTTCAATTTTTTCCAAATTAAGTCCAGCCTTCCCGAGAGTGCCGACAATTGCCATTTCGGGATTAACAAAAAAACTAGCCGTCGTCAGTCCAGCCTCCTTAACAAATTCTTTGGCGCCCTCACGCCGCGCAACCCTGGACATACTTTTTCTCAGTTTACATTGGCGCCGACGTCCCCGTTCATCTTGGGTTCCCTCAAAATGCATTATGAAATCCATGAAAACTTCAGTGTCCGTCTCTAACACTTCAAATGGGTCTTGGTTTGTGAGTTCCTCCACTTTCTTTTCCATATGTTGGTATCCCGCCAGGCGGGATTTGATCGCTTCCGCCTTATGGTCTATGGCCTTTTTCAGGTCGCTGCGAAAATATTCGTTTCTAACCAGGCGACTGGGGCATTCCTTTGCCCCTACAGTACTTTTTAAGATTTTCTGATGGAACAAGCTTCCACTCTGCCAAAGCTGAAGGGTCGTATCGCTTAACAATGAAAC
Source organism: Pseudobdellovibrionaceae bacterium (assembly GCA_044374645.1). GTDB lineage: Bacteria > Bdellovibrionota > Bdellovibrionia > Bdellovibrionales > Bdellovibrionaceae > CAUJGP01. Next base: position 4,507 of record JBILOD010000141.1, read on the forward strand.
TTCGGCTGGCATGACGGGATACCCATTCTCTGCGAAGGTACGCTTCTCGTCGTCAGAGGCAAAGTACCTCTGACAGATGGCCAGAGCATGAGCCAGAGATTGCGAGACGCCATAGCTGGCCGAGGCCTCCTCTGTTGTTAAATCCTGCGGTCTGATATCTTGATTCCAAACTGCCTCAACCCCTAGGGCCAATTGTAAAGACTTTGTTTCAAGATTGAGCAATCTTTGCTGGCGCTCGATCATTTGCCTAAGTTTCCCAAGCACGAGGACCCTATCCATATTACGATAGAAACCCCTTCGAGCAGACTGTGCCCCCGTACATTTTCGTCCTGTTTGTTGGAGATAAGAGTCGCAGTCCTCGCCTTCATCTGCCCCAGCAGATAGAAAAAAAAGAATTACACACACAAACACCCATTGTTTAACCATCAGGTCCACACTCCAAGCCAAAGTTTTACTCTCTATATCTTATCAGACGTGTGATGCTTTCTTCAAATATCTCGGATAGGACAAGGCGACGGTTAGGCTCAAGCCCAGGGCTAGAGTTCTAACCCCCAAAACGTTTCGCACTGAGATAGGATGGAATGGCACGGCCGAACATGGAATCAACTAGGACCTTGGCACAGTGAAACGCCAGTCCCAAACCATGAGCGGTGAAACCCCCAACAAAAAATGTTTGAGGATCGTCGGGCAAACTTCCAACCAGAGGCTGACCATCCACACTAAATCCCATGACTCCCGTCCAACGATGAGTGATCTTGGCACTCTTAACGGTCGGAATATGATGCTGGATGAATTGATCAAGAGCCGATTGTATCACCTCAGAGGTTTCGTCTGAATAACCGAGTTCGGTGTCTTTTTGCAGCTGGCGAAATCCCCCAATCACCAATTCTCCAGTCGGTAATTGCCGAAAGTAATCCAATACAAAATTCGCATAACAAGGCCCCTCCATAAACTTTGGCACTGGCTCAGTCGCAAGAATCTGCCCGCGCGTAGGGAAAATCTTATCCTTAAAGTAGGGATGCAACAGACTGGAATAACCATTGGTCGCTAACACCACCAGCGAACATTTAAACATTCCAGCCTTAGTCCTTACGACTTTACCGGCTCCGACAGGATCGTTTTCTATAGCAAAGACTTCCGCATTCTCAACAAAATGAATTTTTGTTCCTGCCGCCTGTAGCAAGCGTTCTTTCAGTAATCCAAGTAACAACAAAGGGTGTACAGAACCATCATCAAGATACTTGATACCACCGACAAAGTGCTCCACCCCCAAACGTTGTTTAATATCTTGGACACCCAAAACCTCGACCCGAATTTGTTGTTCACGCATCAACTCCGCGGATTTTTTGAGTTCAGTAAATTCACTTTCAGTCGACGCCAGCGAAAAACTGCCATTTTGGTGAAAACCAATCTTTGGGCAATCACTCTTGATAATATGGTCTTTTAAAAGCCGAAGATTCTCTTCGCTAAACTTCCAAATCTGTTCCGCCTCAGATTTACCATGCTTACCCACAAGGCGATTGAAGTGTTCGACCGACCCACAGGTGATAAACCCAGCATTGCGACCGGTGGCACCATCACCGAGTTGCATTTTTTCGACAATGACAATTTCAAGAGAAGGATCTTCTTGGTGCAGCCAATAGGCGGTCGAAAGTCCGGCAATTCCACCACCAACAATCACCACATCTGCAGCTTGCACTTTATTCTGATTTCGATCCATCCATATTGAAACGGTCATTGATTTCTCCTTACTCAGTATTAAATTAAAAAAGTTTAATTTAAGTATTTAATCATTTCCACGGCTGTACACTGGCAACGATTAGGAGCACAGCGTGTGCATTGGTAGTCAATCGGCTCCCAAAAAAGCGGGTGCCGAGCCACCTCCGTAAAACCCATTTTCTGAAGATAGATTTGCGAACTATTATTGGGAGATTCCAGCCAAGAGTGTGCGACCACCGCCATGGCCCCTTGGTTGGCTAAGACTTCCAAGGACCGACGTGACAGTTCCCGCCCAATCCCGTAGGCCCTATAGTCCTCATGGATAAAAAGGCTCTTAAAATAACCCACCCTCTCTGGTGGAACTTTCCACAATTCTAATCGTACCCGTTGTCCTAGAGCCAACCATTGTCCAGGAGCCAGCGTCAGACGGACGCCCACTAATATCTCTCCGTCCCAGGCGAGCCAAGAAGCATTGAGTCCATGACATTGCGATTTCTTTAACACTTCTTCGAGATCGGCGGGCTGATAGTAATTTAATCCAATCCAGCGATCAGTAAACTCTTTTACCGACTGAAGATGCGCCCTTTCAAAGGGGGTGTAGTTTATTGTGCCCATAATCATTCATCTATTCCAAATAGGAGGTAATGGCAATTCACACTGTGAGGCGCAAGCAACGATTAAGGAGGAATAATACAATTTCCATTGAGTTCGTAGCCCATCGTTGTCTGCGTTGTCTGCTTGGTCTACTTTCTAACTGGAAACTGTATAAGTAAAAAAAAGAGGAAGGTCCCCCTTCCTCTTTTCACACAAAGTCTCTACGAAAAAACGAGCGTCAGAGCTTTTGCACAGAACCAAACTTTTTTAGTTGAGGTTCAATAACAGCACCATCACCATAGACCACGATATCGAGCTGATCCGGGTGAAAATACTTTTTGATGTTCGCATTGACTGTGTCAAGCTTGAGTGCCTTAACATTCGTCACAAACTGAGTCAGGTAGGAATCCTCAATCCCAAAATAGCGAAGGGCTAACATTTGATAGGCCAACGAATCCATTGTCTCAACCGCTCGAGGAAACTGACCAATGAGCACGGATTTTGAAGCCTGCAATTCCTCCTCGGTCATACCTTTTTCAACAAACTCCTTATAAACATTCAGTGCCGCACCCAACGTCTCACCCACTTTGTCATTTCGAGTGAAAGTTTCAATCATAAAAGGCCCCGAATAGCGTCGAGCATCAAAGCTCGAGGAGATGCTATAAGTCAAACCTAAGTCATCCCGCACACGCTGATTCAAACGACTTGCAAAAGCGCCACCCAGAGCCATGTTCGCTGCTCGCAAACTTAAAAACTCAGGATGCGAACGATCTATAAAAACGTGCCCCAAGCGTAGTTGGGTTTGCACTAAACCTTTTTTACCTTTCAAAAAAATATTTACTTTGGGCTGTTTGTAATCTGGAGGTGTGCGCACCAGACTTGATTCCGTCACATCACTCATCCAAGTCGAAAACTTTGTTTTTACTTGATTGAAGAAAAGATCGTCAAAATCTCCAACCACCGCCAAGGTTGTGTTCCGAGGAATATAATTACTCTTATAAAAATTCAAAACGTCCTGTCGGCTTATACGCTGGATCGACTCAACATCTCCCATCGAAGGCAAGGCATAGGGATGGCCCCCAAAAAGAGCTTTCGAAAAAAGGCGATCTGCATACTGTTCAGGATCATCCTCCATTTTGGTAAGAGCACCCTGAACCTGCCGTCGCAATCGCTCCAATTCGTTTGTGTCAAACTTCGGCGTGAGCAAAATCTCCAAAAAGGAGTCCAATAGAGCTTCGCGAGTGTAAGAGAGACCCTTGATCGATAGATAAGTAAAATCATAACCTGGCTGAATGGAAAGATCTGCACCAAGGCCTTCCAAATGTTCGGCCATTTCCGCACTGGAATGTTTTTCTGTTCCCTCATCGAGCAAGCTGGCCGTTAGGTAGGACTGCCCTGATTTTTTGATCTCGTCACGAGTAGCGCCACTGCCGACGAGAGCCATGATATTGATTCGTGGAAGCGAGCTATCGCGGATAAAAAGCACCTTTAAGCCATTCGACAACTCAATTTCGCGATGTTCTGGTAAACGCACCCCTTCTGAAAAAGATTGCGAAACGCCCCGTTTAGGTGAAGAACTACAGCCAGTCCAAATAAAGACACTAACCAAAATTGATGTGACAACTGATGAAATTAAAAAATTGTTTTTCATTTTATTTTCCCTCTTTATCCACAACCACACTAATTGTTTTATT
>JBILOD010000228.1:0-6406 GCA_044374645.1 Pseudobdellovibrionaceae bacterium
AGGGCAAGGTAGGATTTCACACGACTTAAATCATCCTGACTAACCTTCAAATAACGATCGATATCACGAAAGAATTCACGATAATCGCCCAAAAGAATTTCGTTCATCGCCAGGATTTTTGCTTTCCCATCGTTCGTTTTGAGGGATTCCACATAGTCACTCAAAACCATATTTTTAGCTTTGGAGAGTTCTTCGTCTTTAACAGGAGACTTCAAGAATGCTTGAACCACAGCTTCCAACTGTGATTTGAGTTTTTGAGAGCTCACACCCGGTTTCGCCATGGCTTGCACATAGAACATCCCGGAATCTTGCAGAGTATAATGCCCACTGCCCGCGGAAAGCGCCAATTGCTGTTTATAAACTAGCTCCTGATAGAGGCGGGACGATTTACCCTGACCGAAAATCGCACTCAGCAAATCGAGGGCATAGGACTCATCAGTACCCCCCTTTACGGTGCGACTTCCCCAGAATAGCTCCGAAGCCTGAACCGGGAATACGACACGTTCGTCTTTACGAGCCAAAGGCCCAAGCTCTAACGCTTTTTGGCGAACCGGACGTGGCGGACTTTCAAGCCCTCCATAATATTTATTGATAAGTTTCTTGAGCGCAGAAACTTCAAAATCGCCCACAATCACAACCACGGCATTGGATGGTGTATACCACTTTTTATAGAAGCGTTGCATTTTCTCAACGGAGAAGTCGTTGATCTCCTTCATTGTCCCAATCACTGGCAAGGCGTACTTGCTGTCTTTGAAAACCAGGCTTGTGAGTTTTTCCCAGCCCATTCCTCCTGGGTCATTATCGTAGCGCATGCGCCGCTCTTCTTTGACTACTTCGCGTTCTTTTTGAAACTCTTCGTTCACTAAGTTGAGTGACTGTAACCGGTCAGATTCCATATCCATGATCAGTTCAAGTTTGGAACTCGGGAGAATTTCGTAATACCCCGTGTAATCCTGAGTGGTGAACGCATTGTTGACAATTCCATTGGCTTGGAGAATGCGATCAAACTCCTTATTGGGATATTTCTTTGTTCCCTTAAACATCATGTGTTCAAACATGTGTGCTAAACCTGACTCTCCCGGTAGCTCATCTTTAGCGCCAACGCGAAACCAAGTGTGATACGAGACCAGAGGAATCGATCTCTGGGAATGCAACAAAAAAACCATACCATTGGCAAGAGTCACTCTCTCGACTGGAAACTCAAGCTTAATGTTTTTTTCTGACATAGAATTCTGAAGTCCCACAATGGCGCCCGTCACTGAAGTTGATTCTTCAGGCACCACTTTGTCACGCGCAGGACCCAAACTATTTTTCTCGGCAGCCTGAAGAGACAAGCTCAAGAGTATTCCTGAAAACAAAAACTTCCACATATATTCCCCCTCTCCAAAGACTCAAAGCTTACGCGCAAAAGCACAACCGATTACGCCCTGCGAGAGAGGTCAACAAAAACGATTTAAACTCAGGGAATTGAAATCTAACCCATCACGCGGCGATTTTTTTCGGAGCACGATCTAAAATCTGTTGCGCCACCCAAAGAGCCTCTTGACGATTTGAAAGGTGCACTGGAATGAGTAGCGCAGGCTGCCGATGCCGCTCCAAGGAAATATTGAACCATTCCTCAGTCTGACTCTTAGCGCCTGACTTCAAAATGGTATTCTTAATCTCTTCGTAAGGAACTTGACTGACTTGACGAAAGAAAAAGAGTTTCTTTTCGACGATAAGATTGAGATCGGTGAGTATAATCTTCACCTTTTGAAATTGAACACTCAATCCTAACTGTAACAAAACAAAACCTATCAGGAGCAAAATAAATCCCATTGGTAAACCAATCAGAAAAAAACCACCGGTCTTCCAAAGATTCCAAGAAAACGTGCCACCAGCCAGGAGCAATAGGAGGCCAAATAGACTAAATGCCACCCCCGTACTCCCCAGCCCTTGTTTAAGAATCTGAATTTCCATTCCGCGCATTGATGGCACCACTTTGATCCCTGAAGACTTCCGAGGACTGGGAGCCACATACCCTTTCTTGGTCATGAAGAATTCTGTTTTGGAAGAGTCACTTTGTTCCGTTCGAAAAACCGGCACATCGTAAGTCAATCGAACCACGGGTTGTCCAACCTCAACCACCAACTCCCAATGACAGACATCTAACTTTTCAGGCGCAACATGCTTTTTAAATTTGAAATTGTGCCACCAGTAAAGCGTCTGAGCTTGCTGAAAGTTTGCTGGCTCCCCGAAACTGGGTACCCGATCAAAGGGAATCTCAAAGTCAATTGGAACAACAGCGGTTTCCCCATTGGAAGCTGTTGTGAGTTGAGCCGCTGTTTCCCAAAGAACTTCGGAGCGACGACCACTTGAGTCCCCCAGGCCGAAGGCATAAGTTCTCACATTGCGCAACTTTACGGTGACCGCTGATCCACCATGAAGGGATCGCCCCAGTGTGATAGCGCCATTGAGCTTCCCACCCAATACTCCTGTGTCGGAAAACGAAAAACCTCCCGCGCCTACACTCTGTAATTTTTGATGGCGTTTCCAAGAATTCCAAGCCATCAAGGCCCCAATCAAGGGAAAAAAGAAACTCAGCCACGACGGATGAATGTTACCCTTAGACTTGAGGATTGCCATTATCGAAATTGGAAGGGTGACCGCGAGCATGAACAGACCGTTGATCACGGTGACAAAATGGAGCCTAATCTCGTTAGGTTTTGCTAGACCATTGACCCAATCCTCCCTCCATTTCCAGGGTTGATGGGGATACTGCTCATTGAGGGGTATTTTGATGGTTTTCATAGTGTTGCTTTCGGCTGAACTGCCCTCAAACTTTAGTCTTTTGGTCTCATTCGCTCAAAAATTGCCTCTACCCTACAAAAAGGTGAATCTTCTAACCCACAACCTAGAGTTCGACCCTCAATTTTTAAAAAATATTGACTGAAAATTAACACAAGCTATCAAAGGGTGTGCTCAAGTTCCTGAAACTGAAAATACCTTGGAGTCAGCTGACAATGGATTCAAAAAATATGTCTTCCTACACCAAAGTTTCATCCCTACTTGGGACAAGATGGAGCCCGACAATCACTTGGCTGAAGGGACTTTCTCTGAGTCAGGGCAGTTATTCGTCATTTCTTCTCTCCTTGCTAGCACTTTATGTGTTTATGTTCCTGCTCTTTCAAACCACCGGCGAATCCATGGTGATCCTGTGCGCTACGGTAATCCTCGATCTTTTTCTGATTCTTTGGCTTGCAACTCGGCGCTTCGCACTGTCCAGTTTTATTGTGGCCTTTATTTTGGTCATCCTCTATGCCAGTGGCATTTACAAACGACAGATGCTCGATACGCCCCTTTTGGTACATGACATCTATTTTTTCTTTCAAGACTTTTCTCAAAACGTGACGACATTTTTTCAGTATCCAAGAATCATGATGACCACCTTGGGACTTCTGTCTTTGTTCGTCATGGGGGCCATAGCCATATACCGACGCGAGAGTCCGTCAACCGTCACTCGCGCCATCGCTATGACCACCATTACCTTTATCTGCCTTTCCGCCAAACCGGTTGCGAGCAGCTATTCAAGCCTAACTGCTAAAGATATGTTTGACCAAGTCGAGCTCATCGGAAACCAATCTGATTATTTATCAAAATTCATCTCTTCGTTTGCTATTTTAAATTCGGACGTGGACGTAGACCAACTTCCAATGAATCAATTTCAGTTAGGTCCCGTTTCCAACGATAACTCCAAAGCGGATATAATTGCCATTTTGCATGAGTCTGCTTTCGACCTAACGTCCATCAAAGGATGTCCAACTTATTTTTGCAATATCAACCTTTTTAAGGAGGATGCCAATACGATCCAAAGTGGCTTTCTCAAAGTTCATTCTTTTGGAGGAGGCACTTGGCTGTCTGAGTTTGCATTTCTCACTGGCCTAGACCATCGGGTGTTTGGGGACAATGGCGTTTATGCACCCTACACCGTCACTCCCAGACTCAATAACTCTCTGATTAAAAATCTGAAGGATCAAGGCTACAGAACCATTGCCATCAATCCCATCAATGGAGACTTTCTGCACGCGTCCGAAGCCTATAAACATCTGGGATTTGATGAAATCTATGCTTCAGAACAACTTGGTTTTAGTGATGAGTGGCTCGATGTCTACGACGCTCACGTTTACGAAAAGGCCATAGAGTTTATCAAAAAGTCTGATCCACACACCCCGCTCTTTGTTTTTATGCTCACCATACAGAACCATGGTCCGCACAACTCATACTTGAATCACAACGAACCGATTGTTGCACTTAATGAGGACTTTCAACCCAAAGACCTTTTGGAGGTCTATCGACAGCGTTATGTGCAATCAATTACAGACATTGCCCAGTTTGAAAAGTTCCTGCTCCAGCGTAAAAAGAAGACTGTCGTCGTTCGTTTTGGTGATCATCAACCCTCTTTTGGAGGCAAAGTCGAAGACCTGGAGTTTAATTATCCGCCGTCCTTCAACCCCAAAGACAAAAATTACTTTACCAAATACATTATAAAAACCAACTTCCGATCCCGTCATTTCTACTCAAGTTCCCACCAGGACATTTCATTGCTTTCAAGTGATGCATTGAAACAAGCTGGTGTCGAAATGAATCAGTTATTTAGAGCCAACCAGACTCTCAAGAAAAAGTGTCATGGCTTGTACCTAGATTGTGAAGATCACAAAGTCTTCCAGAACTATCTTGGATTTGTATTAGGTCGACTCAAAGTTTACGAGCCTTAGTGTTTCAAACAAGAGGGCATTGAATAGTAAGAACGAGATTTCAGGCTGATAGGGAAAGCTGACCCTGAACCGTCATACACTGCCCCAACTTGTCCAACCAAAGATCGAAAAACTCCAACACAAGAGCGTCGACTTTTTCTCTAGCCAATAGTGTTTGGATGACAAATTTAGTACGAGAATCGTTTTTTTTCGATCTCAATACTTTCTTGAAAAAAACCTCACCTGCTGGTGCTTTATCGCGGGCATATTCGATTTTCACAATACTGTCTTTTTTGTTTTCATTTTTCCTCGATTCTTTTTCATTCTCTACGAATGTGTGCAACATAATGACATCTCTAAAATCAGAATTTTGTGTTACCATTATATTGTGTGAAAACCACAGACCAAAAGTGCTTTAGGTCTGTGGTCGTTGTGTCGACAAGGATAGAGAGGTTTCTTTGTCACTTGAGGGAGGAAAGTTCCAGTGACCCAAAATCACCCTGCGACAGGAATTCAATTATGGTTTTGGAATTGGATTTGGTTAATCCTTTTATGGGCATTCGTTGGGTGCACTAACTCCCGCCCCGTCATTCACTCCCTTGGTCTAACTAGCCCACAGATGAGCTTTGTTGAGGCCCTCCATAACAATGGTACATTAGTTGGAAATACCGCTGGCACCTTTGAACTTGATCTCATCTGCACCTCGGAAATGACAAGTGTGCAGTACTCCAATTCGCCCTCGGGCCCATGGACCCAGCTGGCTCAAATCAACTGCAATAGTGGTAAGGCCCATTTGGCTTTTCAGCAAGTGGATAACATGAACCAAACGATTTATCTTCGTACCCATGGTCCTTGGGGCAGCAGCGTCGCCCGTCCAGTAAAGTTATTTTATCGAATGGCAGTAAACCTTGCAGGCCTTCCTGGTGACCCGAGCAACAACACTGATTTCTCCATCACCCTCAATGGTGAAAGCCTTCAATCTTACCGTTTCAGCTTCGGCACCAACTCGCAGGACTGCGCCAACGAGAGTTCCTATAGCCCTGAACGTTCTATTGATATCCCTATTTTGGCCTCTGAATTAGGTTACACCACGATCCCTGATGGCCGCTATCGGCTCTGTGTTCTTGCCAAGAACCACAAACAGATTTGGTCACACTTGGATTTTGCGGAATCTCGTGAGTGGACTAAAGACACCATTGCACCTAAAGCGAATCTCACCGCTATCAATGATCAAGCCATCAACTCTATTCCTGCATCAATGGATTCCAACTACAGTGAACCTCGTTTTGAATTCAAATCGACAAAAGAAGATCAATCAACGGTGACTCTATTCTTAGAACCTGCTTGTAGCCAAAAGGTTGTCGCCGAAGAGATCAAAAATGATCTGGCAACACTGCAAATGTTATCGTCGAGCCTAAAACAAGGCGAAAACACGATTTATGTGCAACTCAAAGATCGTGCGAACAATCAGACGCCGTGTGAAAAACTAATCGACTATCGCCTCGACTCAGTTAAACCGGAAATTACCTCGATCTCTGGTTTTGCCAACAAACTTTATGGATTGAATGAAGTGATCGAATTTGATTTGAATCTCAGTGAACCGGTGCAATGGAATATCACACAGGGGCCTCCAGCTCTCAAAATTCAAATTGGCGATGTCACAAAAGAAGCAA
>JBILOD010000374.1:0-4479 GCA_044374645.1 Pseudobdellovibrionaceae bacterium
GTAGTGACACTATCAAAAGGTTTGTAACTATGTATAATAATAAAGGTAAGTCAGTTTTTGAATTCCTAAACTATAAAGAATATTTACGGCAATTAGTTGGAAGTAGACGGCAAAAATCGGGTGTGCGTTCGCAATTTGCGCGGGCGTTAGGTTGCCAGCCTACCTATTTATCTCAAATTCTCTATTCAAATCCTGATCTGAGTTTGGAGCAATCTGAATTACTTAGCAACTTTTTAGGTCATACCGAAATTGAAAAACAATATTTTATTTTACTGGTTCAGAGAGAGCGTGCGGGAACTCTTTCTCTTAGGAATTTCTTTGATAATCAAATTCAAAAACTTGTTGAAAGTAGGTTTGACCTAACGAAGCGATTAGGTGGTAAAACTGTTCTATCACAAGAAAATCAATCTATTTACTACAGTTCCTGGCATTATGCCGCAATTCATATTGGGCTTACGATTCCGAATTTACGATCTATGAATGGTCTTGCAGAGGCATTTCAAATTTCAAAGAGGAGAGTCGGAGCCGTTTTGGAATTTCTTTGCCAATCTGGACTTGCCAAAGAGCATGAAGGTTTTTTTATCCCTACCGAAAAACAGATCCGTATTGGCCGTTCATCTCATAATATTTTCAAACACCATTCACATTGGCGCCAGCAAGCTATTGAGGCCCTGGAGCGAGAAGCAATCAGTGATTTGCATTATTCTGGTGTAGTTAGTCTAAGTGATACCGACGTAAGGAAACTCAAAGATCGATTACTTGAAGTCATTGATGAATTTGTAAATGTCGTAAGTAGTTCGAAAGAAGAGAAGTTATATTGTTTTAATATCGACTTTTTTGACTTAGTTAGGTCTGAAATAAAGACTGGTCTTTCTTGCAAGATCTAAAGTAGATTAATTTAGAATCATGAGCAGACCAAAAGGGCTTCCAAAAACAGGTGGGCGCAAAAAAGGAACTCCAAACCGTTCAACATCCGAACTAAAAGACCTTCTTGCATCTTGTGATTATGAACCCGCGACGCAACTAATCCGTAAGTATCCAGAACTGACAATCAGCGAGCAGGTCAAGGTGGATATCAAGCTCCTTGAGTTTCTGTATCCGAGACCTAAGGTCCAAGTCGAACCTACGCCCCTCCCAGACGAAGATTCAGAGGATGCTAATTTAACGACAGAACCAGATTCAGAACTTAAAAATAGGTCTCAGGAAATAATGAGGCGTTTATTGGTAGCTAAAAAGAACTATGCCGAAGATTTATTAGAGCTTATTCAATCAGTTCGCCCAGATTTGTTCAAATAGGTTAGATGAACCCATCGAAGCCATATTTGCTTTTCAGAAAATTCAAAATGCTGCTCGCCTGCTGCTTTTTTGTTTGATCTTTTTTCAATTCTAAAAAACTGCCTTGGTGAAACCTGGCGTTTTTGCTTCGCTTGTAAATTTTGATTAAATTATTGAAGCAACGATCCTTTTGCTTTGCGATCCAACTGAAATCCGAGAGTTTGGCGGGTACGGAGGGGAGGGCTCCGACTAAATAAGACCTATTTTTAGTTGCATCTGAAAATTTCGTAACAAAAACTCCTCTTGCCGGATCATCAGATTTGGAGTCTGGCTGACTAAAAGCTGCTATAATTTTTTCCATGTCAGCTTTTCTGCCTTTGGAATACTCAAAGCCTAAAGCAAAGAGTTCTAACAATACCCGCGGCAGGGGTTTTCGCCCTTGTCGCTTCTGTTTCGAGCCATTCATAGAGCCAAAAAACTCAATATATCTACTGGCACGATCTTGTAAGACATCAAACTCATTCCAATGGTCATGAGCAATAAATGAGCAGCGTTTCTTCAATTTAGCGAGGCCTTTTTTAAACTGATTTAGTTCATTTACAGCGGCGGTTCGTCCTTTTTTAGTTGAAAGGTATGGATCATCGACAGGAAGCTCACCTATTGCGATTAGAACCCTTTCTATCCACTCTTCTACTGTGATTTTTTTGAAATCCATGAAATCTCCGTTTTGGCCGCGTTCCATTTCTGATTTTTGGGGCGGTCATTTTCTCGCCACTCCCTAGGGGGCTTGTTACTGATTACGAAACAAGTGCTTCAATAAGCACGAGCTGAGTGACTAAATAATTGAATATTAACCACAAACGCAACCTGAAAGGATATTTTGGGAGGGGAGAACTATGAGCAATATGGATTTGGATATCAGCGAAGAGGTATTAAAAGAGCGGTACGTTGAGGCAAGGCTTTGGCGACTTTTCGGGATCGATTGGCAGCGTAAAAATATCTTGGCTCTATCGCAGGGTTGGAGCCTCTCCGTATTGGAAAAGGAATACCAGCAAATTTGTCTCAGCTATAATCGAAAATATTTAAAAGCCGATCGATATCGGACGGAATATGAATTTAGGTTTCTTCGAAGATTCATTAGGGGATCACGAACCCAATGTTTTCAGGGTGTTTGGATTGGCCGATCTTGTTTTGATTTTTTCTTTCCAGGCATTGCTGGGGGCTTTGGCAATAACCGTTTGAGGGGGTTAGCCCTCGAAATAGATGGGTCGATTCACCAGGCTGAGTCGAAGATGAGAAAAGATGAATTTAAGGGCGACTTTCTTAGAAGGCTAGGAATTGGCCATTACTCAATTGCAAATGATAATGTAAATAATCAAAGCCTAGCCCAGATAATCAGTCTTAATAAGACTCACCGGGTATTGGATACAAGGGCTAAGGAAAGACTATGGCGAATCATCTATACCGTGACGATCATTGGCTCCGGAATGGGCTTTTTGGCTGAACTTACCAAGGAAAATTAGGAGGCTTAATCATGGAAAAGAAATATGTCAGTCTCGATGCCGTTTCTGAAAGGTACAGTCTTCCTAAATCTTGGTTTTATGAACGAACGAGAGTTGGGCAAATTCCCCATCGAAAATTTGGAAAATACTTGCGTTTTAGAATTGATGAATTAGACGAGTGGTTCGATCGAAATTGCTCTTTGAAATTAGAATCAGTCAATAAGCGCAGGTCATAGAGAGGAGAGGCTATGGCTTGTATTAGTAAAAGAAGAGGTAAATGGGTTGTTGATTATCGCATTGGCGGGCGGCGCTTCACACCTTCCTTTAAAACCAAGGGTGAAGCTGAAGTGTTTTTGAGAGAATTACGGCTTCGCAAGATTGATTCAATGATTGGAGTTCAAGTATTAAAGGAGGCTTTTCTCGATACGGCGATCAAAGACTACTTGGAGGCTGTTACATCGCAAAAATCCGAGCGGACTTATGAGGTGGACTCTATAGCTTTACGGCACCTTGCGAGTGAGTTTCCAGATACGTTGGTTCATGAGTTTGGAGCAAAAGATTTAGAATTTTACCAGAGTAAACTTTTGAGAACCTTAAAACCCCCCACGGTGAATCGTCGATTCAACAGTATAAGGCACTTTTTTAGGAAGTGTGTGGAGTGGAAATACATTCTTGAAAATCCAACGAAGGGACTTCGGCGATTGCCAGAGACTCCCGCTGATAATGCTATATTGCAAGCAAATGAGGTTCATCAGCTCATTGAGAGTGTACCTGAGTGGGCAAAGGACCCACTTTATTTGGTTTCTTTGACTGGAGTTCGCCGGAGCGAAGCGGTTTCATTACGGTGGGACCAAGTGGATTTTGAGAGAAGGGTCGTCAGCTTTACTTCGAAAAAGGGAGGAGTTCATCGGACCAAAGTGATTCCAATGACCCAATCAATTCATGAAATGTTGCTCCGACGATGGAACCAAAAATCAAAGTTTAATAATCGAGAGAACTTAGTTTTTTATGGCCCTTTCGCCTCACCGATAAATCCCAGGACTTTTTCAAGTGCCGTTTGTAAAGTTGGCCGAAGTAAAGGCGTGGCAAAGGCAGGGATTCAAATTTTGCGCAGAACCCTTTTAACAACCATGTCAGAAAACAATCAAAGCGGTTCTGTTATTCAAAAGATAGCCGGGCATACCAGTCTTACTACGACTCAAAGATACATAAACCATTCATCAGAGGTGGTTAGGGCAGCGCTAGGGCAACTTGAGGAGAGTCGTTTGAAAGTTTGCAATACCGAAGGCGCACGGGAGTAACTTTGATTTCTGATGGTAGCGAGTGGTAGCAACAAAGGTAACATGTTCCACCTTTTGCAACCATTGATCGATAAAACAAAAATTATGTGATTAATGTAACCAGCAGATTTTAGACATAAAAAAACCCGCTCTTTGGCGGGTTTAATTTGGTAGGGAGTACAGGATTCGAACCTGCGACATCCACCTTGTAAGGGTGGCGCTCTACCAACTGAGCTAACTCCCTGTTGAATCTTTAAGGCATTTCATCTGGTAGCATGGGAACTTCTTCCCAGCAAAGAGGAGCAACCTTGAACGAATCAGGATGGGTCTGCTTATATTCCTGTTGCTTGACGGGAGTCAAGGGTATTTCTGTAATTTTATAAATTTCAAAGTGATCGATCAATTGGTGGTCATAGGATTCA
>JBILOD010000375.1:0-4471 GCA_044374645.1 Pseudobdellovibrionaceae bacterium
TAACTCGCGTGACTTTACTGAACCATTATTTGTCTTTGCCGTGATGGTGGTTGCTTCAACAAAACCTGTGATTGATCTAGCAGAAACGTTGATTGAGAAAATCGCAAAACTGCTACCTTTACCTCGAATCAACGCTTTTTATTTAACGTGTTTAGTGTTTGGCCCATTGATCGGAAGCTTCATTACTGAACCTGCAGCAATGACTGTAACAGCCATGATTCTGGTCAACACCCTGTTTCAGCAAAAACTTTCGGCGCCGCTGAAATACGCCACTTTGGGCTTACTCTTTGTAAACATCTCCATTGGCGGTACCCTCACCCACTTTGCCGCTCCGCCAGTGGTTATGGTCGCAAGAACCTGGAATTGGGACACCCCCTATCTCTTCACTCATTTTGGATGGAAGGCACTGATCGCCATCGTCGTTTCTTCATTGTTGACCCTGGTGCGGTTTAGAAATGAATTCCGCTCACTCGAATCTCCTCAAATGACTAAAAATCACACGCCATTAACAATGAGCTTACTCCACCTACTATTTTTAACTTTGATCGTTGTTACCGCTCATCATCCAAAAATTTTTATCAGCTTACTTTTGCTATTTCTGGGCTTTGCTTCGGTCACCAGAGAATACCAAACCACTTTGAAAATTCGCGAGGCCTTACTTGTAAGTTTTTTTCTTGGTGGCCTTGTCACACTTGGAGGGGGACAAAGTTGGTGGATTGCCGATATTATCACCCAGTTGGAATCGGGATGGCTTTATCTCTCCGCCGCGGGTCTTACCGCCGTTTTTGATAACGCAGCTCTCACCTATTTAGGGTCTTTGGTTCCTGATATCAGCGAGCCCTCAAAGTATGCACTAGTGTCAGGAGCTGTCGTTGGTGGAGGCCTCACAGTGATTGCCAATGCCCCAAACCCGATCGGCTTTGGCATTCTTAGCCCACGCTTTGGCGATGAAGGCATTAGCCCGATATTGTTGCTAAAAGAGGCGCTGCTGCCAACTGTTATCGCAGCCATGGCTTTTTGGTTTCTACCATAGCGTCGCAATTTAATCACTCGGAACCAGTACAAAATCCATTAACTAATTAATTGTTATTTACCTTCGACATTCAATTCTGCCCATTGGTTCCATTTTGGAGCCAATGATTGTCAGCGCCATGAAACTCGCTCCGATGCTCGTTTTTTTCAATATCGACGAAACTCAAAACCCAAGGACTTTTTTCGTCGTCATCAATATCGATGAGGCAAATCTGCTCAGATCACTCACTCCTTGAAAAAAACTTTAGTTTTTCAAAAACTCATAGTAAGATTCTGAAAGTAAACATTAAAACCAATGAAGTCGATAGTCTGAGCGAGCGATCGCAGATCAAGAGATATCTTTTATGGTGATAGCCGATCATTGACGACTGAAAAATGATAACTGAGTAGTGAAAAATGAAATGTGGAGATCTTACGATGACAAGCGTGCATACTGAGGATTTAAAATCAAAAATCAAAGATCTAGTTAATAAATACCACGGCGACAAGACCCAATTGCTCGCAATCCTACGGGACATTCAAGACACTTATCGACAAGTTCCGCGCGAAAGCATCGATCTCATTGCTGAAGAACTTGATGTTTCCCCGGTGCACGTAGAAGGGACTGCCAGCTTTTACCATTTTTTCTCCTTTGAACCACGAGGCCAGTACACTGTTTACTTGAACACCAGCGCGACTTCTGAAATGAAGGGTTGTGCTGACATCAAGAGGGCCTTTGAAAATGAATCTGGAACCACTTTCGGCCAAACTACGAGCGACGGCCAAATAGGACTTTATACCACTTCATGCATAGGAATGTGTGATCAAGAGCCTGCAGCCCTTATCAACGACGTGGTTTTTACCAATTTAACTGCCGATAAAGTCAGGCGGATTGTCACCGCAATGAAGGCAAATCAACCAGTGGCATCCCTGATCCAGAAAGAGGGTGACGGCAACAATTCTCTTCCAGAAATTCACGCCGAAGTGAACAACAACATCCGCCTACGCGGCCCCGTTTTCTTCACACAGCATATTCCTGGGCAGGCCCTACGATCGGCCATGGAGCATGGCTCACTCGAAGTGATTGAGACCGTTCGCAAATCAGGCCTGCGCGGACGTGGTGGTGCTGGATTTCCAACGGGGCAGAAATGGGGATTCTGTCGCGCGACGGAGTCGGATACCCGCTATGTTCTCTGTAATGTGGACGAAGGCGAACCCGGCACATTCAAAGACCGAGTGCTCCTGACTGAAATGCCTAAATTGATTTTCGAAGGTATGGCCGTAGCAGGATATGCCATCGAAGCAAAAGAGGGTCTAGTGTATCTCCGCGGCGAATATGCCTACCTAAAACCGTATCTTGAAAAACAACTTGAAGAAATGCGCCAACAAAATTTATTGGGTCGACGCATCCTAGGCACTCGCTTTAGTTTTGACATTCAAATCAAACTTGGAGCCGGAGCTTATATCTGCGGTGAAGAATCAGCCCTCATTGAATCGGCCGAAGGCAAACGCGGCCAACCTAGAAACCGTCCACCATTCCCAGTGGTATCAGGCTATCTGCATAAACCTACCATTGTGAACAACCCCGAGACCTATGGCTGTGCCGCACAGATCCTGTTGAATGGCGCCGAATGGTTTCGCAAAATGGGAACCCAGGCATCGGCAGGAGTTAAGCTTCTAAGCATCGCTGGTGATTGTGAACGCCCTGGAATTTACGAAGTGGAATGGGGCAAGACCGTACAAGAGATTCTGGATCTCTGTGGGGCCAAAGATGTATTAGCAGTCCAAGTTGGCGGACCGTCAGGAGTCTGCATTTCAGAGAAACAGTTCAACCGTCGACTCTGTTATTCTGACTTAGGAACCGGCGGGGCCTTTACTATTTTTAGTCGCAAGCGCGACCTCCTTTCCATCTTGCACAATCACATGGAGTTTTTCACTGAAGAAACCTGCGGTTTCTGCGTTCCTTGCCGCGCCGGCAACACTTTGCTGCTGAAGCAGTTAGAAAAAATCATGGTGGGTAATGGTACATTAAAAGACCTAGAGGAGATCAAACAACTTGGAAAAATGGTAAAAACAGCTTCGCGCTGTGGCCTAGGCCAAACCTCTCCTAACCCCCTCTTAACGAGCATTGAGAACTTCAGCGACTATTTCAAAAGCAAAGTGCGTCCGACCTTAGACTTCAATAGCCAGTTTGACATTAACTTTGCCGTGGCTGAATCCTGCAACGCTGCCCAACGCACTCCGAACCTTGAACACTTCACTCAAGGTCAGTGACAAGAGCGAATGGGACGTAACATAGGCACTGAGTTGGTAAACTATTTTTATTGATACACAAGTTTTGACAGAATTCGATTTTTATTGATTTAACCTAAAAGGACAAAAAAATGGAACAAGGACATATCAAGGTCACCATCGACGGCAAAGAAATCCTTGCGAAAGAAGGGCAGACCATCGTGCAAGCAGCACGCGACAACGGTGTTTTCGTGCCCACACTCTGCGATTTTAAGAGCTTACACCCGGCTGGCACTTGCCGCGTTTGCACCGTCAAGGTTGGTGGCCGCTTTGTATCTGGCTGCACCACACAAGTTTCCTACGGTATGGTCGTAGAAAACGAAAGCGATGAGCTCAAAGATTTACGCAAAGGCCTCATTGAAATGCTCTTTGTGGAAGGGAACCACATGTGCCCAAGCTGCGAGAAGTCGGGCAATTGCGAATTGCAAGCTCTCGCCTATCGCTACCGAATGACAGCACCTCGCTTCCCCTTTTCTTTTACTCACAGAAAGATTGATGCCTCTCTCCCACACCTTGTCATGGAGCACAATCGCTGCATCCAATGCTTGAGATGTGTGCGCGGAGTTAAAGCCAAAGATGGCCACGATCTGTTTGGATTTACTCAACGGGGTGGTGACATTCAAATTACGATTGATTCGACAGACCCTGAATCCGCCTCCGAATCCGTGGCGCAAAAGGCTATGGATATTTGCCCAGTGGGTGCACTCATTAAAAAGGGTGCCGCCTATCAAGTGCCCATCGGTGAGCGCAAATATGACCACGAGGCTATTGGCAGCGATATCGAAAAACAAGGAGAACACACATGAACGCAGCAACTCCTCGCAAAAAAATGGTGGTAGCCACCACGTCTCTGGCTGGATGTTTCGGTTGTCACATGTCTTTTCTCGACATTGATGAACGCATCCTAGACCTCATTGAAGTCGTTGAATTTAATAAGTCACCCATTGATGATATTAAAGAATTCACCAAAGAGTGCGACATCGGTCTTGTTGAAGGCGGATGTTGCAACAGTGAGAATGTGCGAGTCCTTCAGGACTTCCGCAAACACTGTAAGATTTTGATCTCGGTCGGTCAGTGCGCTATCACTGGTGGCCTTCCCGCCATGCGCAACGGCATTCCACTCAAGGAATTGTTCGCCGAAGCCTATCAAGATGGCGTGACCGTACAC
>JBILOD010000398.1:0-4234 GCA_044374645.1 Pseudobdellovibrionaceae bacterium
TCATGTTGACTCCTGAACGATTCGCATCAAAGAAGAGAAAATTGAGATTGGTGTGGAACTTCATTTTTGAGAAATTGATGTTCGCAATCACCTGTGTTCCAGCCTGAGAAATATTCAAATCAATCACTTCTCCGGTGGCAGGATTGGTTGCCCGGAAGGCCCCTGTGAAATTTTTGATCGTATTGATCTGGAGAGGTTTTGCCGAATTGCTTTCTACGTAGATGTCTAGGGCTGAAATTCTGGTTCCACTGAATGCCACATTGCGATCGGCAAATTTAAGACGACCTTTGATCTGATTTTTAGCCAGTGTAAATAACATCGTGTGATTATGGTTATCGGAGGTACCTTCCCTCGGATGCTCTACATAGTAGCGATTGGCTTCAAAAACACCTTTCTTGAGGTTATAGGAAATCTGAAAGAAACTCAAATCGAATGGAATCAGTAAATTGGGACCATCCACTGCAGTAATACCAGCGATCAAGTCACCATTTCCAAGCGCCGCGATCGTCATTGTTGTTTGCTGCCCTTCAATATTGATTCTGTAATGTCCCTCTAAATTGGCAACACCCATCTGCGCCACATAAAGCTTGGCCAGCAAATGTTGGCTGATCTCAAGCTCATACTTGAGTCCTTTTTCTTCGTAGCGAGGATTGAGATGCTCACAAAGTTCGATCCAAAAATCGCTTTGGACCTTCTGAAATCCACTGGTGTTCAAAGTGAATAAAATCTTAGAAATGTCCGTCAACTCTACCCCTTCCAACATCGAGCTGATACTTGAGGCGTAACCGAGCGGAATCGGTGCCGCCACCTGAGACAATTTTCTGAGTAGCACGAGCGTCACATTCGCTGGGTACCTCATGACGTAAATGGGGGTTGGGACGATAAAGGCCTTGAGAGATTGATCCGCCTCCAACAAAAACTCGATCAGCTCATTCATCTCGCCCGGGTCCTTAGTGTCGAAACTCATTTGCTCTAGATATTCCAGAATTTCCTGCAAGGGCTGAACTGAAATTGTTTGCTGAATCAAATGCAGAAACTCTGAGTGCGTCAGCTGCTCTTTATTCTCAAATAGTTTTCGAAATATTCCCGCCTGCAAAGTTTCAAGGCTATTATGCACATAATACGCCGCTTTGTAGGTTTTTAACATTTCGCTCAGGTTTGAAATGACCTTCATCCACAATTTAAGGTCACTCTTGGTCTCAGCGAGCGCCGCCAAACTGAATTGGATTCGAACCGCATTCTCCCGAACATCATCTTTAGCCCATTTAATAAAAGTCGTAATAAGTTTTGAATCGTCAGTGCTAAAATTCATAAACTTCACCGCTTCCGCTGTTAGCACCTTGGCCGTGATTTGCAGCGGACTGCCGACAAATTCATCCATTTTAAGCTGGGTCCCAATCACCTGGAGTGAATCAAGAATCATAATGTACGGATAGAGCTTCGCAGAGCTTTGGATTTCCGGGGCCACCCGCTCGATCTCTCCCAAGACCTTAATGTACTCCACTCGACTCACCCGCGCTCGCTGCAAGGTTTCTTCGACCGAGGGCAGCCTGGTTTCAGAGGGCGGCTCTGTGGTGGTGTTGGATGGTTGGGCGAAAGATAGGCTCGTGAACATCAGTCCAATCAATGCCATGGCCTTACCTATTTGGCTGTATAAAGTACTTGTTTTCATGGTTCTCCTTTTACTGTTCGATGGAATCAGATCTAAGTGTCAATTCATTTTGTTGAATCCACTCTTTGAGATTCACAAATTCATACCCCATTTTTCGAGTTTCATTAATCAACCTCACAAACGCTTTCACATCTCCCGGAAACGCCCCAGAGCCTCCCTCTCTGGTTGTTTCAACATAAAAGGGATGCACGAAATACGATGCCCAGATGTCATTATTGAGAACTCGATTGCGTTCCATGGTGCGAATCATTTGTGCGACCGTTTGAGTTTTATGAACCTGCTCATTCAGATAAGGCTGTAGGTTTCCAACATTTTCCGGAATCAGTCTCTGTCCATAGACATCACCATAAATTTCATAGGGAAAAAACTGTCCCATCGCGACGCCCTCTTTATCGTATTCGAATTGCATGTCCCCCAAGTGACTCAGTCGTTTCCCATTACCTGCAGCGCCAACCTTGTCCATCTTCAACTGAGTCGGCAATGTTCGCATGGCACTTCGCTTCTGGGGATAGTAGACAACCCTGCCAACATTCCAGGTAAAGAGCTGACCAAAAAGATTGTAATCGAGAGCGGAGGCCTGATAGTGAGGTGGAAGCCATGCAATGGGAGTAATCCCCGCTTCCTTGAAGAGCGACAACCCATCTTCAAGCCTTGAAATCACAAACTCAGGTGAGTCCCCCTCTATAGGTTGATTTTTAACTCGATCCCAAAACTCAAAATCGTCGCCAGTGACCCCATTGAATGGATTACGGCGTTTCGATTGGTGGGTCACGCCATGATAAATAATACTGGCACCATGTTCCTGAGCGTAGATGAGAAAATCCATAAAGCTGGCATTCTTGCTCATAGGAACAAATTGGTCCCGTTTTTTTTCAGAGTGAACGCCATAGATGTCTCGATAGATCGGAATCACCGACATGGTGAACGGAACCTTCATCTCGTAAAACAGATTGGTGAGCTGGTAAAGTTCCCAGAGTGGCAAATTCGGATGAACGTCTTCCAGACGAAAGAGCGCCCGCTTCTTCACCGCTTGATTCCGAGGTTTTTCGCCCAGAATATCGAATAGAACATCACAGAAAATTAAATACCGATCGGACTCCTGGATAAAAGAAAACGGACTATCGCCAATATACCAGTGATTCTGGTTGCGCAAAATGTATGGCAGCTTTGGCGCCTCTGCATTTGTATTATGAATCGCCCAAGCAACAACATTCGAGTTTGTTTCTCTGTTCATAACCTCAAACTGACTTATTTCGTAGTCAGCATTGAATCGTTCTTTTTCGTCTTTGTCCCATTCACCAAACTTTTCAAAGATTTCGCCCTTATATTGAAATTGTTTATAAAAACCAGGGCGTCCCTCGGGGTCTCGCTTTTTAAAGTCGAGCTTCGCCAGCTCCTTGTAGCGGACCTGCCAACGTTCTTTGAGAAAAGCGGCCCCCAACTTCCAAACATTATACCCGAGCCAGGCCACATTTTTACTGGTCTTCTGATAATCCTCAAAATAGGTCCCAAGATAAATGGAGGCTTCGCACTTTTCGATGTCACCACTCTGATAGGATTCAATGGGTAATACGTATTGTTGAATATGTGGAAAATGCCCCAACAGATTTTGCAGAGCGATCGAATGGATTTTTCCAATCGTGTACTCTGGATGGGCTCCGGGGCGACTATCATAGTAGATACGAACGCACTTGTTTGTACGACTTTGGGCTTGCGCCGGCCGAGTTTTTTTAATCGACTCATTGAGCAAGACACCGATAAAACTCAGCACTGATAACAAGAAAATCATTTTTTTATGACTCATAAAACTTCCCCTCAATCAAAAATAATTCTTCACTACGGCTTCTGTTTCATCTTTGCCAATGGGACTAAATCCTTTATCCTTCATTCCCTTGCGAGATGGATCAACCTGAACATCCCAAAAGTATACTCCTGCGAACCAAGGCCAGCGAGCGGCCCAGAAAGATCTGAGAAAGGCTTCATAGGCTACGGCCTGATGGGTGATATTGAGGAGGGCATGCTCATTGGTGTAATTGAAAGGATCATCAAAACCCCGTTCGACAGAACGATAACCCACTTCTTTAAAAATCAGCGGTTTTTCAATTCCCACAATATCGTTGATTTCATTGATGGTATTGTCGAGCTGAGTGGCAAAGGAGTCTGTTCGCTGCCTCAAGAAATTCACGAGTGCATGATAGTCCGTTGGTAGGACCTGGTGCCTGGAACTCAACGACCGATACATATCAATTCCAATGGCATCGAGCTCTCTCCAAAACTGCACTAGGTCTTGCCAAATCATTTTTTCTTTTTCATTCGTTGGGTTTGCGAGATCCACAAGTCGGTAACGCCACCGCTCTAGCTCCCCTCCCGATTTTCGGAAACCATTTTCGGTGATGGAATCATCCGTAAAGTTAATGTCGTACATTAGACGGGTTCCTGGGAGGCGCCCGCGAACATATCTGAGAAGTTCGAGCCAGCGGCCCGGAAATCCATAGGGATACAGTTTCCACTGATCTTCGATTCCCACTGTCATACTGTATAACTCGGCAGCAATTGTAAATT
>JBILOD010000083.1:0-10563 GCA_044374645.1 Pseudobdellovibrionaceae bacterium
GGACTCAAACCACCGATTGGGATCAGAGGGCTGGATATTGCCATGCCACCACATTTTGCGCGTCCCATCGGCCTGATCTTCGTAGTACGGAAATTCCCCATTGGGACCAACCACAAAGAAAATCGGACGAATCCCAACAGTCAAACCCAGGGATTTGATATACTTCACCAGTTTCGCGATCCTTCGGGCTTCAAGACCTCGTTCGGCCGGTGGAGTCATAGGCGTGATCTCATTGCCCCGACCAGTAACCATGGCGCCACGAACATTCAATACAATATGTTTAGTCCCTAATAGTTTAATCTCATCCACCGCGTTCTGTGCATCCGTTTTGGGTTCGGATTCCGCATTGGCATCGTAACGAAACCCTTCGGATTCACTCAAATTAAATCCGCCCGTTTGCCCCCAAGCATGGCCTAGAAATAGAAGTCCACTAAACAAAAAAACAAAAAATCTTTTTTTTAAAACACCCATAGAATCCCCCTCTTTTTCAAATCAATCATGACACTTCCAGACCAAAATCCGCCGGCAGCTCGTGCTGGGTTTTTTTCCACTGAGGATGGACCCCAAGCCGCTTGGCCCGGCTATACTCACGCCAAGCCCAAAAAGTAGCACTCACATTAATGATATTGGCCACCCACCAACGCAATGGAACCAAGAGCGCTTGGCGCCAAGAGTGAACGCGTGAGACCGCCCACATTCGAACAAACACACGCCAGACTAAAGAAACAGTATTTCCGATAAAAAGAATCTGCAGCGCAGGCAATTGCACCAACGATTGAAATTGGGACGTTTCAAACAACCAATCGAGACCACACCAAAAAGAAAGAACCACAGAAAAGGAAAGAAGAAACATATTGATGAAACTCCGTCGATGCCTCCAGTAAAAATAGATATCAACCAGAGACCCCTTCCAGTGATGATTTTCTGCCCCCTGAAATACAATGCCCGTCACCCATCGCGTTTTCTGGCGCAATGACGTCCTAAAAGACTTCGGAAAATACTCCCTCGTCGCAATCCAATGGCGTTTCCCATCCTCGATAAAATAGCAACATTCAAAGTCGGTACGAAAACCGAGCTTGTGCGCAGTGAGTCCGAGATCGTAGTCCTCGGTCAGCGTATCTTCCCTCAAAAACCGATTCTGTCGGTGAGCTAACAAAGCCAAGAGTAAATGACGAGTCATCGTCGTTCCTGTACCTGCTGACGGAATCGCGGACCTCAATGATTGCCTCACCATAATGTCTTTGGTATGGGCCTCTGCAAATTCATCCAAGTACGTCGCGCCCACCCACTCATTTTGAGGCAAGTTGAATGAAAATACCGGAATCTGAATGAAGTCGTACTTTCGACTTGCCACATTCGCCAACTGCAACGAATTGGGATGTAAAATGTCTTCAGAGTCATGCATCACAAATAAATCGAATTTGCGACCTAGGTTTTTCTCGCGATCAAGAATCGCGCGCGCGATTTGATTCAACATTTGCCCTTTGGACGTCGGCCCCTCAAACTCGTTGATCACCACTTGAACCTGCGGAAAGTACACCAGAGATAGTTGCTGTGCGATCGCCAAAGTGGCTTTGTCATTGGGATACACCCCTAGAAAAAAAAAGTATTCCCCATAGTCGATTCTTCGAAGGTTGCCCTTTATCATCCTTTCAAGAACATCGTGTTCCTTCCAATTAGCAATCATAATGGCAATCTTTTTTTCGCTCTCTTCGGACTCCACTTGGAGGTGGCTTAGATCGATTTGTTTTGGGCGAGCTCCACACCAAAATGAAACCGCGTCGATAAAAAGATCATCGATCGCAAACAGGAATATTCCGACAATTGTAATCACAAACACTATCTCAAGAAGGAGCATTAGATATTCCCTCCTTGAATCGTCAGAAAAAGTTCTTGATCATTCGCAACGTCGCCGACAGACCTTAGTTTTTGATGACCTTCGATCGAAAACTGAAAGCTTGCTATTTGATAGCCCAAGCGTAATCCAGCTCTCAAATCTCCACTGGTTAAACCTAAATTGGAATCGGGACTCACCTTACCCCAAAATCCGAAATACCCGTCGAAATTCATTGATGGGAGAACACGCTGCCGAATCCCCAGTTTGTACCAACCCATCGAAACCGGTGTCGGGGTGATTCGAGGCACCGATACCGACTCAAAATACGCCTCGCCAAAATACCGTTTACTGAATGGTGCAAAATGACTCGCCACTAGACCGATTCTCGCTTCATTGAATGATTGGTGCTGAGACGTATGAAAAGTTGTCCGCAATTCGGTGAAGAGCGTGAGGTATCCACTTTTAAGTTGGAGGCCAACCAATGGAGATGTTTTTTGCGAAGCCACCCGAGTATCTTTCAACTCAGAAATCATTTGTTCTAACAATACCCCTGCATAGAAACCCATCTTTGGCCACTTATCGGCAGATTCAAGAAAAGTGCGGTCATAGTTCAATCTCACATCCGATTGAGACATTGTCTCAGCATACTGATGCTCAGCGAAAAACGACGTGCCCGCGTAGGTCTCTGGCGAAATCACGAGAATGAACTGAGCCATACCATGTATTATCCTTTTCATTGCTAACAACCTCTCTTCGATCTCCACGTATAAAAAGTTCACCAGAATAAGGGAAGAAAACAAAAATTAGGATTACCAAACGTTTCTTTTATTATTGCTTAACTGAGATGGCGAATTCATGTCGTGATTGAACTCCGATTCTATTTCATAACTAACTAGTAAATAGATTTTAGTGAGTGAACTATTCAGGGAGGATCTATGAATCAATATAATCGATATACACTCTTCGCTGGCTTGATGGCTTGGCTTTTACATATGAGTTCCCTTGGCTTTTGCGCAGACCCTTCCCCAAAACAAGATGGGACTTTTGTTTATGGCGTGACAATCGATGATGTCAGTCCACTCAAAAATATTGTCGATTCTCTTGGTAGTTTTCGCCATCGGGTTACTGCACGCATTGTCTTTGACGAATGGGTCCCCGCCAATGAATATATGACGGCGGTTTCCGCCATCGCACCCGTCAGTGATATTATGGGTGAAATTCTGGATTCCTACTACGTCAAGCAATACTCGGCCACCGCTTACCAAAAGCGAGTTGTTGAGTATTTTAGTTTATTTAAAGACAAAGTGACTATTTGGGAGGTCGGCAACGAGGCCAACGGTGAATGGCTAGGCAAAAACGCTGAATTGAAGTTCATTAAGGCCTTCGATTACATCAAACCGCGCGGCGGGAAGACCGCACTGACTCTCTATTACAACCAAGGGTGCTGGTCGAAAAAGCAACATGAGATGTTTACCTGGACCAAAAACAAAATTCCAGAACGCATGCGAACAGGGTTAGACTATGTATGGATTAGCTATTATGAGGATGACTGTGAAAACCTTCAACCGGACTGGGAAAAGGTTTTCGCGCGATTGCATGATATGTTTCCAAACTCGAAAATTGGTTTCGGCGAATGCGGCACTCAATGGGCGGATCGGAAAGCGGCCTATATCAACCGTTACTATCAAACACGTCCCCCCATAATGAATTTTGTAGGGGGCTATTTTTGGTGGTACTTTGTTAATGATATGGTACCCCGTTTAAAACCTCTCTGGAGTGTATTGAATGACAATCTCCTCTAACAGGTCACTGAAAAACTCTGCTGAGGGATCTTGTCCTCCTTTATTGACCCGTTCTTTGGATAGTTCCTTTACTGAGCGCAGCCTCACAGGAAACCGAACTGTCCAAGCCAAGAACCCCATCGAGTTTCGATTGCAAATGAGGAAGCCGCCGCAAAGTCTCTGTAATGAGTCGATCTGCCTCCGC
Source organism: Pseudobdellovibrionaceae bacterium (assembly GCA_044374645.1). Lineage (GTDB taxonomy): Bacteria > Bdellovibrionota > Bdellovibrionia > Bdellovibrionales > Bdellovibrionaceae > CAUJGP01. Next base: position 3,824 of record JBILOD010000083.1, read on the forward strand.
AACTTCTTTATCGATTTCCGATTCATAATGGCTTCGAGCCTTTGCCAAGGTCACCAAAGACCAAGTCTTGCCGATCAGGCTTCCTGATTCTTTCCACACAGCCATTGGGTAAAGTTTGTATTTATCGCGCAGATTTTCATTTTGGGCCAAAATCTCGGTCGCAAATGGACTCGCAGCTGAAGATATATAATCTTTTGCGGCAAACACATAATCAACCTCACGCTGTAAGGTTGTAACGCCACGGGTGTAGTTGGCCCCCCCCACTAACGATTTTAATTGTCGCAACAAATAGTATTTATGAACAGCCAGAACAAAATCCTTTTCTGTGGCCAGATTCAGTCTCTGCACCATCACGTTGGAGCTCAAGTTGGCCACAACCTCTAGTGGAGTATAGTACGTCGTCCCCCTCGCAGGATCAGCGATTTCCTCGCGCTTCACCACCTCATACAAAGCTACCAATTCCCAAAACTGAATCATATGCTCCTTCTGTAAATTGTTACCAAACCATTCGGCACCATGAAACCCACCTTCGAACTTCATTCCAGCTTTTACCAAACTATCCATTATTTTGAAGAGCGCGATCGGACTGGTAAGGTGATAAGAAAATTCGACACAATTTGAGGTGTCAAAAAATTCTCTAGCGGTGCCTGCGATTCTCTGAATGGCCATAGGAACAAGCTCATTATTGATCTCGTGGGTTTGTCGGATTTCATCCCGACTAAAGGTTCGGCCTAATATCTTTTGAAAGGCTAACAAGTCATTGATTGTCTCGCGCACTAAAGTTGCTTCATTCAACAATCGCTCCATCAAAATGCGATAGGTCCGTACCGTTGGAACACTCTCCTTGAATTGGTCAAGTCTTCGCTTTTTAGGAAAGGCCTGCCAATACCAGTCCATGGTACGCAGCCATAACGGTTCAATAAATTCCACATCCAACCGAGCCACTTTAATTAGATCTGTCGCGAGCAATTCAACCGCCACGCCAAGATCATCAGGGTGCGTCTCCATATAACGCTTGAATACGACATAAGCGGCTTCGCTGTATTTCATTTGCTTCGCAAACTCCTCAACCGCCTTAGAGGTCGAAGGGAGAGCCTTCAACTTTTCAGGGTTTTTCGCCAACGTCATACTTAAACCACGAAAGAGTTCAGGTTCACCTGCAAGAGCGATTAGGTCATCTAAACTCACTCCTTGATCAAGGAGGCGTTGCAGAAACACGGCTTGCAGTTCAGGTGAAAAAACTGAAAGTCGAAGAACTTTTGCCACATCCATAATCGCAGGTGTTTTGTCCAAATAAAGATCCATTAGTTTTTCTAGGGACCGTTGGTAGCGGTCGCCAAGCTGAGCATCTTGAACTGATAGCGCCTGTTTTTGGAGAGCCGCGAACAATTGATGCAGATCTGTAGCTCGACGGAAGGTGAAAGTCTCCAACACATAGTCTAATAGATCGACCTCCACGACGATAGGAAGACGAAGCTTAAAAATATCGAGCATCTCGAGAATCGATGGGGAAAGCGCAAAAAATTCTTGCTTTTTGGCCATCCAAACGGCTTTAACATTTTTGCCTGAATTTACGAGCTTGAGTTCATTGAGCAACTGAGCAAATAGCACAGGGTCCTTGAACTCCAAACAATAAATGGCGATCTTTACTTCTGGCGTGACCGAACTGAGTTTACTGATTTGATCGGAATTTGGATTCAAAGCAAGGAACTTTTTAACCAGTTTCAGAACCAGAGGCCGAATGGACTTCGGATACTTATTTCCATAGGTAGAAAGCGTTCGCCGACCCCAGGCCTCCCACATGGTCTGAATCTCTCTGATTGAGTGCAAATGAGGGAGCACCTGCTCTAGATATAAGTCCTCTTTTCCGTCGAAAGCTCCTAGTTCAAAGGCTTCTATCAACTCATTCATGGGCCTTTTTTGGGAAAGGAAGATTTTCAACAACTGGGGGCCCCAGTTTTGACTGAGTTGCTTGGAAACTTTCTCCGCTTCATTGGCCCTCAGGGTCTTATTAGTTTCGTTCACACTCCTGTAGAGATCAAGGACTTCCTGCGGGCGTTGCAGCCGCGGCACGAGCAATTCTAAAATCAAAAATTTACTCTCCATCGATGGATCGACACTCATGATTTTTTTGAGATCCGTCGTTGTGAACTGCGCCAACTGCTTTAAATCCTCTTTACTTGGGTTGGCCAGACTCGCCCTCATTGCCAAACGGAGTCGCTGGTAGATGCCAAGATCATCCTTCGAGATCTGAGGACCAGACAAGAGCCAATCATAATAATCGAGAAGTCCCATCGTAATATTTTCAGGAATAACTTCAATGGCCTCTCGATTATGGACGACGATGTAACTCTGGAAGACATCAAAATCAGTCTTGATTCGAGCTTCGGGCTTAACCCGGAACCGAATCGTAAATCCAGTGCCACGAAAGCCTGAACGGTCTCCGATCATCGCATAAAAGCCGTCTCCATGAACGGCAGCCTCTCCCTCATATCCTTGGCGAGAAATCAACACATTCGGCAGCAATTTGTGAGAACGGGTGATGGCTTCATAGACTAAAAAGGATGTCGTCTCATGGGCAATGATGTCAATATTGAGTTCCTTTGCGGTCCTCCCTAATCCACGCCCGAGGGGTTTACTCTCTAACGGTTGTTTATTCATCCACCAGGCGACAGTGCCAATCTCCTGCGGCCTTCCGATTTTCAGCAATTGGCTGCGGAGTCCAACTTGAGAGAGCATTTTCATTGCCGATTCAACGTCAATCGCATTCTGAACTAATTTTGGCGCATTGTCCTCAAACCAGTGTGGCAAATAAGTATGTTTATTTAGGATAGTGGGATCAAAATGATTGATGATGTTTGCTATCACCGCTCGATCTTCCTCTCGCATGGTCAGATCCAATTGAAACACTTTAATAAAATACCGAATCACCGAGAGAATCGGTGGATTCCGCCCCTCTTGGAAAAACTTGGTGGTTTCGTGCAAATTGGAAAAATAGTAATGAATTTTACCTTCCAAAAGATCATTAAGGAAACCAGAGTTTTCCAAATTCTCCCACTCCCGCAAATCCCGAATCCGCTCCCAAGGATTTCGCGGTTCTGTGATTTCAATGAGGCCAACGGATTGTGAGTCGGTATGCTGATTTAAAAAATCAGGATTATTCAGTAGGGCCAGCTTGTCACCCATATCTTCGTGTAAGGAACGGACTTCCCAAGATTTCTTGGTTCCTTTCGACCCCTGCATATAGGGAAAGTTTTCGACGATGGCAGATTCGAGTGAGTGAATCTTTTCGACCGATCCATCTACCACAATATCCAGATCCTGAGTTGAACGGTAAATATTGATATATTTATAATCAAAGCGTGCCGGATGATAGCGTTTGTCGCCTTTTTTTCGGAGCAGGTCCCACTTTGCATAGTGACCATAAGCCGCAGCCGTACCCCCAAACAAATACACTTTAACACCCAAACGATCAGCTTCTTCCTTAATAAAGCGAAATTCCTCCACGCGAGAGAGATTCTCACTCACCGTTTTCATTAATTCTTCTTTGGTAATTTTAATGGCGATATCTGGCGGGAGTTCTGGTTGGCCAGGGTTGCCAGCCCAAGCCAGAGGAGATCCACCGCTTATGCTCACCAACCCAGAGAGTAATAAGAAAAAAGCCAACATCACGCCGGGGACAAGTCCCTTGACGCAAAATCGGATGCAAAGACTGAATCTCACCGCAAAACGGCATACTGTGGCAAATTGTTTGACAGTAAAAAGCTGTAAATCCAAGTTTAGCCTCCGCCAATAGGTTCTCAAAAGGGGAACTGCAAAGCGGTCGCCAAAGGGGAAATCGGAACTCAGTGTGTCTGAGTCCCGATCCTATGATGTGAAGAATGTTTTATTGGTCGCAGTAGTTTAAGTCGTTCAGCGCCCAATGAGACCTAAATACCACCATAGGGACCAGTGAACTGAAGACGTTCCTGCACGTCGAGTGTGGATCTTAAGTGGTAAACAAGAGCTGTGTAGGCAATCTCACTCTCAACAAGGTTTCTGGATGTATTCAGCAGATCCACCATGTTCACATTCTCACCCATTTGAATCTTGCGCAATATGAAGTCTTTTGATTCTCTATTGAGTCGAATTTGTTCACCGAGGTCCGTTTTTCTCAGTACACCAAACTCAAGCTCATTGTAGTTTCCCTGCCATTGGCGTTTTAAAGTTTCCATAACACCATCTCTCTGGAGCAGGAGCATTGATTTCTGAGCTTTGATCATATTTATGACTGGAATGTTAGAAAAACCAAAGGTATCGAGACTCGGAAGGTCGTCGAAGACCCCACCAGGCAGTCCACGGCTCGCCCGACCTGCTCCTAGTAATGAGAAATAGGCTTCACCTTTCATCTTAGGAAGTACTTTGAGCATATAATGAAATTGTGCCAGTTCTGGCGACGCACCCAGCACTGAATCGACAGCTTGCGTGTAATCGATGGGCTTAATCGTTTCCACGACCCCGAGTTCATCCTGATGCACAATATGATGTTCTTCCGACGGAAAACCCAACGCCATTGTTAAATTTAATAACTGATTCTTCTGTAGCAACTTCATCTTGTGAAGGTCATCTTTCATCCTGAGCTGATGAATACGCAAATCACGGGTGGTTCCCAACGGGATCACGCCATTATCTTCGCGCGTACGAACCAATTCAACAAGCGGATCGAGTTCCTTAACATAAATGTCAATTTGCCCTATCACTGTTTCATCATGAAGGAGTTTCCAATAAAGAGACCGAGCATTCATAACCTGATTCGCGACGAAGGCGCGATAACCAAGCTTTTCGACTTTATGTAGAAGCGTGTTCTCTTTCATCTTGAACCAATTAGCAGGAATCAAAAAAGGAGCAATGTCTTCCACCATGTCGATTTGAAAACCTCCCGCAAAATTATTCAATAGCCGCCAAAGGTTGAGACTCGGCAAAAGGTCTGTGCGAGACTTCATCATATACATTTTCGATTGGTAAAGACGTTGAGCATTATTCAATACAGTATAATTGTTTTTTCTTGCTCGCAAAGTAACAGTCTCGAGATCAATTTCCGCAGCAGACGTTTGCAGAGTAGCAAACATAGCGATGCATAGAACCAGTCTTTTCATGATTTTCCCCCATTAAACGATTAATCTTTCTTTGGATTGCGACATTGTTCTAAAGCATTTCATCTTTCAACTGAAGTTTACTTAATCACCACAAACGCCCCATCAACACTTTTGCCTGAGTGAATCTTATGCTGATCAGTTTGGAAAAGTAAATTGGGCAGAAGCCAGATTTCCCATGCTGATTTTCACACAATCAAGCCCCGCTCCCAAAGCGGATTGAACTCCCAAATCAGAATCTTCAATCGCCAGAAGTTCACTAACATCGAGACTCAGCGCTTTAACTGCGACCCGATAGGGTTCAGGGCTGGGCTTTCCCTTGGCATAATCTTCACTACCGATGACGACCCGAAAGTGGTCATTCAGATTGAATCGCCTCAGTGTTTTACGAATAAACGCCGAGCTATTTCCCGAGGCGATGGCAACGAATTCAGGTGGAAACAACTTTACGAGCTCAACCACTTGGTCAAATAAACTAACTTTATCAATGAATTCTTCGAGCCTCAGATCTTTTTGACGAGCAAGTTCTTTGCGCCTCCCTTCCGATGTCACTCCGAGCGCGGCTAAATAGTCCCTGGAGCAGTAAGAACCTAATTCTTGATGAACTTCCGGCGTTAAATATATTCCGTCTTCGCTCAGAACATTTTGCCAACAGAGTAAATTAGCATTATGGGAATCCACAAGGGTTCCATCAAAATCCACTATGAGACCACGATATTTCTGCAATTGCGACAACTCCACACCAACCCCTCTCGTCTATTCTGTGAGAAAATTAAATAGAAACCTTTGCTGCTTTAAATAGACCATTCCCGACCTCCCAACTAAAAGTGAACTATTCACAAATCTGAAAATGTAACTACCAAAGCTTCCTATTGCTGAAAATTGAAAGTTATGCGATGATTTGTAACTAATGGATACATTAAAATTAAAACATTTTTGCGCTGTTGTAGACACCCAGAGCCTTTCCAGGGCCGCAGAACTCATGGGGATTAGTCATGCGGGTCTTCATAAATCATTAAAAACTTTGGAAGAAATCTTAGGCGTTCCTTTGACCGAACCCAAAGGGCGAGGCATCGGTATCACGTCACAAGGTATGAACTTGTACCCCTTAGCAAAGGAAATTTTATCTAAGGTTGAAGGGCTTATTGAAGCCACAAAATCGTTTGACAACTCTACGATCAGGTTGGGTAGTACCGAACCTCTGTCTCTCAGTCTTCCACAAAAGGTGCTATCTCAAGTCAGTAGGGCTGATCTTTCGATTTCTTTTCATGAGAGATGTCCTGGAGATCTTGAGGCTCACGTTGCCTCCAAATATTTGAGCTTTGGATTAACAACCCTTCCGGTCTCATCTTCAGGTATCGAACATTTGAGACTATCTGATCTTTCATTTGGCCTTTTTTCGGCTCGAAAGTTAAACTTTCAGGATGATTTAACTTTTATCAGACCAACGTCCGTGATCGATTTTAAAGAGCGAGATCACTGGCGGGAGGATTTGTTCCCAAGAAAGAACTCTCTCAAAGTGAATATGATTTCGACCGGTTTGGATTTGGCCGCTCATGGTCACGGAGCCATTTTTATCCCGAAAATACTTGCTGCAAATATCAATGA